>JADGQN010000264.1 GCA_017881765.1 Syntrophobacterales bacterium
TCCTGGGCAGACCGGCTATGACCCTGTTCCACCAGGGACCGGGACTGGCAAACGGCATCGCCAACCTGCATAATGCGCAACAGGCTCGGACACCCGTGTTCAACGTCATCGGTGACCATGCCACCTGGCACCGCGCGGAAAACCCCTCCTTTCACCTGGATATCGAAGCGCTGTCTGCGACCGTTTCGGGATGGTACCGCAAAACCGGATCGCCAGAAACAGTCTCTCGCGACGTGGTGGAGGCTATTGCCGCGGCATTGTATGGACAAATAGCGACTCTGACCGTGCCGCAAGACTATCAAGTGGCCACATCGAATGAGCACGTGGTGGACCTGGTCCGCTTCCCGCTGGAGACGGTTGATCAAGCCGCCATCGAGGGGGCGAGACTGCTATTACGGAAGCACTCGACCTCAGCTCTGATGCTCGGAGGAAAGGCCCTTAGTAGGAGCGGCCTCGCCGCTGCGGCCCGCATCAAGGCGGCGACGGGCTGCGACCTTTTTACGGAAATATTTCCCACGTGTTGGGAACGCGGTGCGGGCATGCCCGTCGTGCAGCGCACTTTTCACCTCCCCGGCCGGCAGGAAATGCTCAAATATCGGGGCGTAGTCCTTGCGGGTATGGAGGAACCGGTGACATTCTCCGGCTGGCAGGGCTTCGACAGCAGAATCCTCAAAGGAGAGCAGGAAAAGATTGCCCTCGCGACTCCCCAGCAGGACGTCGTGGAGGCACTGGAGCGGCTGGCTGAAGCGCTTGGCGCACCCGACAGCTCACATCTGCCGGCCGGGCTGATCGCTGAATTGCAGCCGCCTGACGTGCCCGAAGGCAGACTAACCGCCAATAAGGCCTGCCAGACGGTGGCAGCCCTCCAGCCTGAAGGCGCGATCATCGTGGATGAAGGCATCACCTCTACGTGGGATTACTACCCGATGACACCGCGAGTGGCACCCCACTCCATTCTCACTGCGGCCGGCACCACGATCGGGTGGGGAATGCCCTGCGCGACGGGGGCAGCCGTCGCATCCGGCGATCGGCCGGTTATCAACCTGCAAGCCGATGGCAGCGCAATGTTCACGGTACAGGCGCTCTGGACTCAAGCTCGGGAAGCGCTCAACGTAACCACCCTCATCTTCGCCAACCGGAGGTATAATGCCTTGCGTAACCAGCTTGTCCGGGAAGGCGTCACATCACCCGGCCCCACCGCAACGAGAGTCATCGAGCTGGATCATCCCACGATCAACTGGGTCAACGTCTCCCGGGGACTCGGGGTACCGGCTGTCTCCGTTGGTAGAGCTGAAGACCTGGCGCGGGAATTTCGCACTGCGCTCGCGGAACCGGGTCCGCACCTTATCGAGATGGTCCTGCATCCGGAGGGGTAAAGTCATCCGCCAACTTTCCGATAACTCCCATAGGGGTGCGTTTGCCCACGCACGCCAAACCAGCCATGGCGGACAACCAACGGTGGTATTATCAGATAGATTCCCACGGCCCGTTCCCCCTCGTCAGAGGACCGGTTTCGCTGGAGGAGGTGGGAGTCCTTATCCACAAAGGGGCTATCCGGAGCGACACACGCGTTCGATTCGGCATTGACACGCGTTGGTATGCCGCGTCCAGGTTTGTGCTCCTGAAGCGATTCCTTGAGCCTGCGCCATCCCACGCAAAATCACCTTCAAGGAAATTGCCGCTCATCGGACTCGCCGCTGCAGTCCTCGTCCTCGTAATTGTCTACTTTCCGAGAGCACGAGAAATGGTGCCCAAGTATGATCTACTGCCATTGCCGGAGCGGGCAATGGCATCTCCATCTCAGGGGGCGCGCTTCTCCGTAACAGGAATCATCCAATGCACAAACAGAGCGCGGGCGGAAAATAGAGGGCTTCCGCCACTTTCCGAGAACAGAGTCCTCGATGTAATAGCCTCTGAACGTGCCGACGACATGATCCAAAAGCAGTATTTCTCACATTATTCGCCGTCGGGAGAAGGGGCTACCGACGTGGCGCAGCGGGCAGGTTATCCTTACAAACACCTGGGTGAGAACATAGCCATGGGCTCCTTTCAGACTGATGAAAAGATTGTAACGGCATGGATGCAGAGTCCCGGACACCGGCAGAACATCCTCTCTGAGGGATGTTCTGAAATAGGTGTGGCCGTGAAGAGAGGCCGGATGAAGGGGGAGGAAGTTTGGTTGGCAGTCCAGATATTCGGCGAGCAGTCACCACCTGTTGCAGCCGATTCTGCGGCCCGGCGCACTCCGATGTATGCTTCAACGAATTCCAGCGATCAGCAACGAAGAACGTGCCAACCGCCGGAAGAATCGTTATTGGACGAGGTCACGAAAGCGAAGGCAGAACTGGATACACTGACCGAGCAGGCGGCTTCACTCCATAAGCAAATCTCTACCGATAAATCCGGCGGAGCCTCCGGCATAAATGTAAATGAACTTAATCGAAAGGTTGCGATATACAACGAAGTCGTCAATGAGATCAGCGCCAAGAGGCGAGCAGCCCTTCGTCTAGTCTCAAGCTACAACCAGTCCGTCGAAAGATACAATACCTGTATCAATAACTGATAATACCCTGGTTACGTACTTCCCTCTATACCAAGTTGCGTTCAAAAATACGACTCAGCCTTCGGCGGGTACCCTGGGCGACCAGGCGGATAGCGATAGCGAAGCATCCTGTAAGGAAGCATCCTGTAAGGACGGAGGCGTACTCATAGTACGTCGCAGTCGTGCCGACGCAACACCCACTGAGTGGGTACCCGGAAAAGGGGCACCCGTGTCAAAACACGGGTCTATGAATGAAGGCAGCTTGGTATTACCAGATCCATCGAAGCCTCGCCCTCCAGGCGAGAGATAGCCACTTACCGACAGCCGCCCAGTGCCGCGAGCGATCGGGGGCGAACACTATTAGTAAGGCCAAGAGCATTATCGGAATATCCATGAAAATGGTGGATGATGCCAGCGTCTCAACCACAGCGCCGAAACAGCCGCAGTTGAGCTCTCGGCCTTGAGCCAGCACCACCTCTTTCGCAATAAAGAAAGCCAAGCTCATCAGAGCAACGCCTGCCGCCGAAAGACGGGTAAACAGACCAAAGAGCAACCCCAGACCGCAGAGCAGCTCGATAAACGGCAGCGCAAGCCCGAAGGGGCGTGCAAGCGCCATGGGCAGGATGTCGAACTGGTAGACCGCATCCACCGAGTAGCGCTCGATATCTACCAGCTTGCCATAGGCCGAGATGAGGAAGACCACTGCCAGGAGCAGCCTGAAGAGCACCGCAAGGTATTTATTGCCTGCGACCGCGTTCATCCAGGCAGTCGATGCCTTGGCTTCCATCACCCCAGCGGGTTGCACTCCAGACCTCACGTTACGTTCCCTCCAGAGGCATTCTATGCCCTTGTATGTCCTCCTATGTCCCCGCCGGCTCCCATTCCTGTACTGCCTTCAGCACGTCGGGAAACACGGACTTCACCTTCTGCTGTATACCCTGGAAATTGAGGCCCCCGATTGGATGCTGAACCACGATACGGGCCATATCCGTTACTTGCTGTTCCTTCATTACTGACTTGAACTGGTCTTCAAACGCTGAGGTGACGATCGTGATGGTTGGAATGCCTTTCTTTTCGAGATTGAGCTGGTCAACTACCAGCCATGAGATGCAGTGGCCTCAGCCGGAGTCCGCCTGGCCTGCAATGACGAGCGCTGGTTTCTTCGCTGCAATCTCTTCGGTTATCTTTTCGCTCCTTGCAAGATCATTCGATATGACGGCCGTATTGGCATCAGCCTCCCACATCTTGATGATCTTGGTCTGTTTCACTTCTTTTTTGAGGAGCTCCGCCAGGCTGTTGAGAAAGGTATCGCCGCCACTCTGGCCGTTCCATCGGAGTACCACGGTCTTCCCCACAAGAGAAGCGGGGTGCGGATTCATGCTGACCGGCCCCACTTTGGCCACGGTCTCTCTCTTGCTCTCGGGCTTCGGCGCGGGTGTCCTGTGGCATGCCGCAAGCGCCAGCAGAAAAAGGAGCATCACGAGCACGACTGCAAATGGATTTCTTTTCATTGGTATCCCTCACTTTCTAAAGAGTTTCTTACTGAGCAGAGCCTCGCTCCGCATGCCGGCGTACATTTGCATCCTTCCCTTGCCGACTCATTGGGGAGACATTCGGGTAACAATGATTCGTCTACACAAAGCCGGAAAGGTCGCCGAATCTCCCAGTACCCTTTTCCGGGACGACGTCTGCCGATGGGCCGACGCCCCACAACCAACTGCTGTTCCATGCCTTCGGGCCGGTTAAAGGAGAGCACTCTCGGCTTAACCAGACGGTGCAATTTATTCCGCAGGAAGGCTGATCGACATAGGCTCTGATACGCAGGATGGAGCAGAAAGGAGATAACAGCGTCACCGCCGTGCAGGCAGCGGAAAGAGCATGCCGCGACGCGCCCCATGAATCCTCCCCATATATTTCGCCTTCTGTTTTTTCTCTGGATGTAGGTTACACGTCCCAGGATGTTATCCGCGGTGAGGACCCATGGATCGACCTGTTTGCCGTTATCCCCTCTGGTCTTGACGCCTTGCGCATCGACTGAGACCACGCGGTGAACGATTTTTGTCTCTCTTCCCGACGGAACAAAAACGATGACATCGCCTCGCCTAATGGCCCGTCCATTGTAGGGAACGATATGCAGACCATCCCCATTCCTCAGGAGCGGGTTCATGCTGGGTCCAATATAGTTAATATACTTCTGTTCCATCACACCAGTACCCTTTCCATCTCTTCCCAAAACCGCCCCTCTAGACTTACCCGAAGCCTGAAGGCCGGCATGGTCCCGGCGAGTGCGCAGGCATTCTCGAATATCTTTTCTTTAATTGCCCTTTCCTCCTCACTGACAAGATTTCTCAAGCTCGCCTGGTATACCTGCGTAGCCGATTCTGTGATGAGTACCGACGCCTGGCCCTGCCCGACCGGAATGACCTCATCGGTCGTACCTTGTTCCAGAAAGAAAAGCGCCGACAGAGGAAGATGGTGTTGGACATCCCAGGTCCCCTCCAAAAGCTTCCAAAGATAATTGCTCCAGGTGGGAAAGGGATGCACCCGGTACTGCTTATGCGCATCCACTGCCATGAGAGTAAGATCGTCACAGAGGGCCTTCCATGGGGGCGGGATGCGTTGGCAACAAGTCGATTTTCCCGTGCCGCCGGGAGCCGCCAACAGGATACCGGCTCCGTTTCTTTCGACCGTAGCGGCATGGAGGGGAAGACCTCCCGCCTCAACGGTCCGATCGTAGACAGGAGAAAGAGCGAGCCACATCCTTACAATATCCAGATCGTGATCCTCCTCATCTCCCATCTCACAGATCACGTCCGGTACCTCGTCGTGGGACCAGAGCTGAAGCGATCTGAGGTCATGGGCAATCCAGCCTTTCTCCGGCAGGTCTTCTGCTAGAGCCGAGGTGAGCATGGATACCGGGTTCCGCCACCAATCCCTGTCCAGGCTCTTGCGCATGAAGACCAGTTTTGGATAACCATTCGATACACACGTGTTGAGCTGCATGATCGAAGCCAGCTTCTCTACCCAGGGGTCCACCCCTCGACCGGCAACAATTTCCCACCCCTGACCATCGGCCAGCTGGAGGAGATACCGTTCACTATTATCATGAGTGTTCATTTTATCTGAGATATCCGTGGCATACGCGGGACAAAGGGAAGCGTCCCTATAGTCATCGTGCATTGAGGTTCCTCTTCACCATGAAGTGTACGAATTAGGTTGCAACTTTCTTGCCAAACTCATTACCGGGGCACTGCAAGTTGGGTACCCGGTCGTGCACGACCTCCTTCGTGGGTACCCCGACCCGGCACAGCTCGTCGTCCCTTTCGCAGTGCACGTGCCATGCCATTCGTCCCAGGGCCTGGCTGCTATTATGAGGCCGTTAATATATCCGATAACTACTCTGGGGGAAAGAAGCATGGCCAAAGCAGATTTCGATGGCACCGCATTTTTGGAAACGCTCAATGAGAATCATGTCCTCCCTTCCCTCTCTCCCGTCGTCGCAGCCCTCATTGAGCTCGCGGCGAATGATGAGAGCTCGGTCGGGCAGATCGCCGATCTGATTGCCAAGGACCCTTCTTTGACCGCACGCATCCTGAAGCTCGCCAACAGTGCCTTCTTCCAATCCCGTTACTCGGCCGGCACCGCGCTCCAGGCGATCACCAGGATCGGCGTTCACCACACGCGCCTCTTTGCACTCTCTGTCTCGCTTAAAGATGCGTTTCCCTTGAAGCGGGAAGGGCCCATCGACTATGGGCGCTTCTGGCGCCTTTGTCTGTACCAGGGTCTTCTGTCGCGTTGGCTCGCTCATACGCTGAAAACAGGCGATCCGGAGGAGGCCTTCACGGCGGGCCTCACGCTAGAGATCGGGCTTCTCGTTCTCGTCCGTGCGTGCCCTGATGACGCAAGAATGAACCTCAGTTATCCCCTCGCATCCACCCTTACCGCGGAGAAAGAGTTATACGGCGTCCACCATCGTCAGATCGGAGAGGCCCTTCTCAGGTCATGGAGGTTTCCGGAGCGTATCGTGGCTTGCCAGCAATCGTTTGTTTTCAGGGAGAACGGGGCGGAGTTGCCCGAACTCGCACGGATCTGCGCGATGGCAGGAGAACTGTCAGCTATCATTTGTGAGCCGCAAGCAGACCTTAGCGAAATGTTTGACAGCGTCGAG
>JADGQN010000265.1 GCA_017881765.1 Syntrophobacterales bacterium
GGATATGCCCGTGCCTCTGCCCGTGACATCCGAAACAGCGGCTCCGGTGATCACGGCCGCAATCGCACTCGAAGGTGTCGTATTCCCTATCCCCATATCCCCGGTCCCGATCATCTTGTAGCCCTGCTTTGCATACCCGGCTGCCAGTTCTATGCCTGATTCGACGCACTTTGTTGCCTCGTCCTTGGTCATTGCCGGACCCTTCGCGAAGTTCCTTGTGCCCTTCATTACCTTCAGGTCGATCAGTCCCTGTGCCGCTTCGACCGCGCCGAAATCAAAATCAACGCCCATGTCAACCACGACGACTTCTGAGCCCGCATGCTTTGCCAGGACGTTTATGCCCGCTCCTCCCCTGAGGAAGTTGAAGACCATCTGGGGCGTCACCTCTTTCGGATAGGCGGAAACGCCTTCATCGACGACGCCGTGGTCGCCGGCAAACGTAAAGATCACTTTTTTATCGAGACTCGGCCGCTTGTTTTCGGTAATCGCCACGAGTCGCCGCGCAAACTCTTCGAGCCTCCCCAGGCTGCCAAGAGGCTTCGTAAGGTTGTCGAGGTGCGCCTGGGCGGAGCTATACCATTCCGGATTGACTGTCCTGACGGCCTTCGCCGTCTTGTCGATCAAACCCATATCTCCTCCTTCCAAATATATGTCATCGTTAACGTCATGGTTTTATTCTCAAGGATATTCCCGCGGCAACCAGATAGACCTCATCAGCGATACCCGCTACCTGTTGGTTCAGATACCCGGCGCGGTCCCGGAACCTCCTTGCAAGCGCGTTATCGGGGACAATGCCCATCCCTACTTCATTGGACACGATGAAAAGCGTGGGACAATCGCCGTTCTTCAGGAAGGCGAGAAAAGCATCGACCTCTTTTTCAAGGTCTTCAGAGCCGATGAGTAGGTTTGAAAGCCACAACGTCAGGCAGTCGATTACGCCGGCGCTATAACCGCGCCCCATCTGCCTCAGGACATGCGCCATCCTGGTCGGTTCCTCAAACGTATCCCACTCTTTGCCCCGCTGGGCTTGATGTCTTTCTATCCTTTCCCTCATCTCATCATCAAAGGGTTGCGCGGTTGCAATATAAGCCTTCTTGCCGGGAAAGGCGCCCGCCTTCTCAAGGGCGAATGAACTCTTGCCGCTCTTTGCGCCGCCGATGACAAAGATGATCCTGCCTGCTTTTTTAGTCATTAGATACTATCCGTTCCGGTTGCGTATTCCAAGCCCTTGAAACAAAAAATCCTCAGAGCAAAGGCCCTGAGGATTGCACCCTGGTTTACTTCATCCTCTCTTTCCTCCACGGGAAACGGTCTGCCCATTGCTGGAAAGCGGGTGACCATGGCTTCAGGCAGGTCTTCTGGCTCCCGGATCATCCTACTCGCCAGCCTTCCCGAATTGCGATTCAGTGGCTCAGTTGGCTTTCGTCCCGGTTACAGCGGCGGGACCACTCCCGGATTAGACATCAAAGTCCGCACGGGATTCCCTATTATGCCTTGCGGCGCCTGAAGTATGGGGTTGTTATAGCAGAAAAAGGATTATGTGTCAATCGTCAACGGGTCGTCCCCGGGCAACGGGCAAAAAAATTCCTTGACTTCCTTGTCGAGAGATTTCAGAATGTGAAAAAAGGGAAAGGGGGAGTATCATGAGAAAGGGATCGCTGTTAGGGCTATCTTTAGTTCTTGTTTTCTTGGTTGCTTGTCTCCAGCCGGCTGCCGCTGCCGAGAAACCTATCATCATTGGTGCGCCGCTATCTACCGCTTTTCTATATGGGTGGGATGCCGAGCGGGGCATAAAGCTCGCCGTCGAGGAGATCAACGCAGCGGGCGGTGTAGCCGTGGGCGGCAAGAAGAGGCCATTTGCGGTCGAACTGATCGACACGAGAGACCTGGAGCCTCAGGTGCCTGTGAGCGAGGCTCTGCTCGCCGTTGAAAAACTGATCTTAGAGAAGAAGGCCGATTTTCTCATCGGCGGGCCGGTCCGGTCAGAAGCGGCTCTGGCTGCCATGGACCTGCTCAACAAGTACAAGAAAGTAAGTATCATCACAACGGGCGTGCTCACGCCCGCCTACACGAAAAAGGTGGAAGATAACTACGCAAAGTACAAATACTGCTTCCGTAACACGAGCCACGTTGGCGTCATGATCGGGGAGTTCACCGTCTTATTTGACGACCTCAAGAAGACCCAGGGCTTTAACCAGGCCTACATCATGGTTCAGGACGTTGCGCATGCGCGGGGCGGCGGCGAGGCCATGAAGAAGACCCTTACCGAACGAGGCTGGACCGTCGGCGATATGAAGATATATCCCACCGGGACAACCGATTACTCCGTGGGCCTTATCGATGCAGCCAAGAAGAACGCCCAGGTCCTCTTTCTCTGGATGGATATGCCTGAAAGCGCCATCCTTCTGAAACAGTGGAGTGACATGAAATCGAAAGCGCTGCCCATGGGCTTTGTAAACGCCGCAGAGCAGCCCACCTTCTGGAAAGCCTCCGGCGGAACAACCGAATACTTGCTCGTCAACCTCGTCAACGGCGGTAACGCGCCTTCCAAGATCACACCCTGGACCATGAAATTTGCTAACGCTTACCAGAAGAAATGGGGCATTGAGCCTGAGGGCTACGGTACGTCATCCAGCTACATGGCGGTATATCAGCTCAAGGCGGCTATTGAGAAAGCAAACAGCGTTGACAGTGACGCGGTGGTCAAGGGCCTGGAAGATATCGATCTGATGGGAGTCTACGGCAGGATGAGGTTCGACAAAAAATCGCATGAGATCATACCGTCCCTCGACCCGAAGGAAGGCGCCGTCACCAGCATCATCCAGTGGCAGGCCGGGAAACGGGTGCAGGTCTTCCCACCGAAGGTAGCCGACGGCAAGATAGTCTATCCACCTTGGGCTAAGTAGATTTTCACAGGCTCGACGTGAGAATTTATTTTAGCGAGCACGGCGAGCGAGAGTGGAAGGCCGGGTACCCGCCTGCGGGTGGGGCTCTGCCGCTGGAGGGGGCGACGCGAGCCCCATTAGAAGTAACCGAAGGGCGGGGGTTATAGTGGAGTTTCTTCTTTACGGGATAATCAACAGCATCACGCTTTCTCTTCTGTCTTTAGGCTTTACGCTTGTCTACAGCATAAGCAGGCTGCCGAACTTTGCACATGGGGCGCTCTACATCACGAGTGGCTATATCGTCTGGCTCCTTCTTAACAGACTGGGCCTTCCCTACCCTATCGCCGTCGTGATTGGCATCCTGGCTACGGGCTTTATCGGCGCTCTCATCTACCGGTTCATTTTGATCAGAATCCGGGGCATGGAGATCTCGGAAATCATCGCCACTTACGCCATCGGTCTCGCGATCATTGAGGGGCTTCGTTGGGGGGGATTGAGGGGCATGACCTTCACCCTCCCACCTTTTTTCCCGGGCTCCGTGATCCTGGCAGGCGTGAGCGTTGACTATCAGAGGCTCTCCATCGTTGCCATAGGAGCGCTGACGTTTCTCGGGCTTTATCTATTTACACATTTCAACAAACTGGGGCTTGCCCTGCGGGGCATTGCCCAGGATGAGCGGGCTGCCATGATGCTCGGCATAGATTCCGACATGACCGCGGTCGTCTCTCTGGCGATAGGTTCGGGCCTGGCAGCATTCGCGGCCATTCTTCTTCTGCCTCTCGGAAATATAGTCGTAGAGGCAGGGTACAGCGTCCTCATTTACGCCATCGCCGTCTGCATCATCGGAGGGCTGGGGAGCTGGGGCGGAGCGATTGTGGGGGCGTTCATCATCGGTTTTGCTCAGATATTGACCGAGGCCTTCTTGTCGAGCCACTTCCAGATGGTCGTTGCCCTGCTGGCAATCATCGTGACACTGCTTCTCAAGCCTTCAGGTCTTTTCGGCAAGCAGAAAGAACTGGAAGAACGGGTGTAACGCGTGGAAATGCGTCGCAAAGAACGTATCGACAGGGGCATCAAGGTGCGTACAGAAGGCATCTATGCCATATCGTCGATGCGTGAGATACTCTATCTTTTAGGACCCCGGTTGCTTCTTATCGTCGGGCTGATTCTTTTGCCTTTTATCCTTCAGCTTGCTCCTTATTGGGCGCGTGTGGTCAATATCATGTGCGTCTACGCCCTCGTCGCGCTTTCGTTTGACTTCCTTGCGAATTACGTGGGTCTGGTCTGTCTCGGAGGGGGCTTCTTCGTCGGCGTTGGCGGATATCTTTCGGCAATCTTCAACACATATCTGGGGATCCCTTTTTATCTGTCCATACCGCTTGCGACAGTTTTTGGCGCTTTTCTTTGCACGCTGCTCTTTCTGCCATGCCTTCCCCTGCGGGGCGTCTACTTTGCGATTGTCACACTCATGTATCCTCTGCTGCTTACTCGAATCATAGAGGCCTTCGACATCCTTGGCGGGACAAACGGCATATCGGGCGTGGACAGTTTTCCCAATCAGTACGTAGAGCACTACGCCATCATCGTCGTACTGCTTCTGGTGCTTTTCGGGCTTAGGAGGTTTGTCAACCAGGACATTGGTCTCGTCTTACGCGGTGTTAAAGACAATGACCAGTCCGTGCGCGCGTCCGGTATCAACGTGACCCATATGAAGGCTTTGGCGGTCTTCATCTCGGCGGGCATCGGCTGTTTTGGCGGTGCATACCTCGTGCACCTGTATATGTGGGCGGGCATCTCTCTTTTTGCCCTCGACTTTTCCATCATTCCGATTGCCGCGGTTGTCATCGGTGGCGGTGGAACACTCGTCGGGGCCGTTGTCGGAACGTTCATATTGGTGCCTCTCTCGGAAGCCCTACGGAACCTTGGAACATTCAGAATCGTCATCTACTGTGTGGCCCTGACGGCGTTTATTGTCTTAAAGAGCGAAGGTATCATGGTCTATCTCCAGAGAAAATATCACCAGTTCGAACGCTGGGTGAAGGTATGAGCTCAGAGACGATTCTCTCGATGAGAGGCATTTCGAAGCACTTCGGGGGAGTGCAGGCCCTTTCCGACGTCAGCTTTGATGTGAAGGAAGGCGAGATCTACGGTATCATCGGGCCAAACGGTTCGGGCAAAACCACGCTCATAAACTGCATCACCGGTTTTGCAAAACCCGATAAGGGCCAAGTCTTCTTCAGGCAAAAAGAGATCACCGGGTGGCCGCCCCACAAGATAGCCCACGTCGGTATCACACGTACCTTCCAGATCATGAGGCCATATTACAGCCTGCCCGCATTCAAGAACCTGATTATTCCCCTTTGGTCCCCACGTGCAAGAAAGCTGGGCGGCTGGCGAGGCGGCGGCAAGCACGGCGACAGGGATACGGTGGCCGTGGATATCCTGGAGGAGATCGGATTCGAACGCGATTCTCGTGTGCCCTACAAGCTCGCCTCAACCTTGCCCACCGGCTATCAGAAGAGACTGGAGCTTGCGCGCTGCATCTCGATGCGGCCTGAGATCATTTTCTGCGATGAGGTTTTCTCAGGCCTCAGTATGAGCGAGATTGCGGGTATGACGCCCCTCATAGAGAAGCTCAAGATGGAGGGCGTGACACTGATCATGGTCGAGCACAGGCTCAGAGAGCTTTTCAGGGTGGCTGACCGGGTCATGGCTCTTCAGTTCGGCGAGAAGATTGCCGAAGGGTTGTCCGGGGATGTCATAGAAAATAAGCAGGTTAAAGAGGCATATCTGGGGAGCGAAGAGGTATGACCAATTTGCCTTCAAGTGTATACCTTCGTTGTCGTTGCGTCGCTCTCCTCGACGTACCCCAAGGTACGCCTGCGTCGGCTCCTCACTGCCGCCTCGGTCTCCACCTTGAATCCAAATCGGTCTGGAGGAGCTAATGCTGGAAGCGACCGAGCTGATGGTGTTTTACGAAAACATGCTTGCCCTGAACAACGTGAGCATCAAATGCGATGATGGACAGATCATCGGTATATTCGGTTCCAACAGCGCCGGGAAAAGCACGCTGATGTATGTCCTCTCGGGCATCATTCTCGACATTCAGAGGAAAGAAGTAATGCGCGGCGGCGAACGCATATCCGTGTTTGGCCGGATCGCGCTTGATGGGCAAGAGATCACGAAGTTTAAACCGCACCTTCGGGCGAAGGCCGGGATCATTCTATGCCCGGAACGGCGCAGGATATTCCCTGAGAGCAGCGTGCTTGAGAATCTCAAGATAGGTGCGTATCTCTCGTCCAAAAAAGACGCAAAACAAAACCTGGAGTATGTCTTTCACCTTTTTCCCAGGCTCACGGACTGCATCAAGAGACAGGGGGGGTTCTTGAGCGGAGGCGAGCAGCAGATGCTTGCCATCGGCAGGGCGCTCATGGCCCGGCCCAAGGTGCTCCTTCTCGACGAGCCGCTGCTCGGCCTGAGTCCCGCTTACCAGAAGCTCGTTGTCGACGGCGTCAGGGAGATCCGCGATGCAAAAGGGATTTCCATCATTGTGACCGAACAGTACGCAAGGCCCGTTATTCCCATAATTGATTACGGCTACATTCTGGAGAATGGATCAAACATGCTTGCCGGCTCCAGGGAAGAACTGATGGACAACCCGGACGTGAAGTCCGCCTACTTCGGCGTGTGAGAGGTTTGACCGTGGCGTTGTACGAAAATGAGTTTACGTTCACCCGATTCGAAGAGATGGTGAAGAAATATCCGAGAAATGCCGCGCTCATCTATTTAGGTGAGAAATTTACCTATAAGTTCTTGAGC
>JADGQN010000266.1 GCA_017881765.1 Syntrophobacterales bacterium
AAGATGGAAAGGCTGCAGGGTAAAAAGATACTTGTTACGGGCGGCCTGGGCTTCATCGGGAGCAACCTCTGCATAGAGCTCGTCGGACTGGGCGCTGACGTTACAATTGTCGACAACATGCTGCCCCGGCAGGGGGGCAACCTGTTCAACATCAAGGAGATAGAGAATCGCGTACGGGTGCAGTTTTCGGACGTGCGTGATCAGTTCTCCATGAATTACCTGGTGCGCGGCGTCGACTATGTGTTCCACCTTGCCGGTCAGGTAAACCATGTGGACAGCATGCGCAATCCGTTGCAGGACCTGGACATCAACTGCAAGGGTACACTCGTGCTGCTGGAGGCGCTGCGCCTCAACAATAGAGGCGCTAAAGTGATATTCGCGGGCACGAGAGGTGAGTACGGCTCAAGCGTCAAGCTGCCTGTGGATGAGGATCATCCGACGAATCCCAAAGGGATTTACGCCGTGACCAACCTCAGTGCCGAGAAGATGGTGCTTGTCTACGACGATATTCACGGCATAAAGGGGATCTGCCTGCGCATCACAAATACGTACGGACCCCGACACCAGATGATGCACGATGAGTACGGGGTCTTTAACTGGTTCATCCGCAAAGCGCTCGACGATGCCGAGATCCCGGTCTTCGGGGACGGACGCATCCTGCGCGATTTTCTGTATGTGGATGACCTCGTGCGCTGTCTACTGATGGTGGCTGTGACGGATAAAGCCTACGGTGAAGTCTTCAACGTGGGAACAGGCATCCCTGTCTCGTTCCAGTCCCTCGCTGAGACGATCATCAAGGTGGTGGGAAAGGGTACGGTGAAGTTTACTGAGTTCACTCAGGAGCGCAAGGAAGTTGAGCCGGGAGACTACTATACCAACATTTCGAAGTTACGATCCTATGTCGGGTGGGAGTCGCGGGTGGCGCTGGAAGAAGGGATCAAAAGGACAGCCGACTTCTACCGGATGCACCGAAAGGAATACTGGTAATGATCGTCAAGATATTTGACCTGCAGCGGGAATACGAATCGCTCCGTGAAGAATTCATGCGCGCCTTCGAGCAAGTGCACCTCGGCGGGGAATTCATTCTCGGCCAACACGTGAAGAGATTCGAAGAGGCCTTTGCAGACTACCTTGGCGTGCGCTACTCATTAGGCGTTGGTTCGGGCACGGATGCGATCAGGATCGGCGGCCTTGGCTGCGGCCTCAAGAAAGGTGATAAGCTCGTTACCACGCCCAACACGTATATTGCTACGACTATGGCCCTTTCCATACACGGCGCAGTGCCCGTGTTGTGCGACATCGATCCCGAAACATACAACATGGACCCGGAGCGGTTGGAAGAGGTGCTCGCGCGGGAGCAAGGCGTGCGACTTTGCATACCCGTGCATCTGTATGGCCACGCGGCGCCGATGGATGAGATTCTAGAGCTGTGCAAAAGATACGAAGTCTCTGTCTTTGAGGATGCGTGCCAGGCGCACGGGGCCCTTTACAAGGGCAAGAAAGTGGGCACCTTCGGCAAAGCTGCCGCCTTCAGCTTTTATCCCACGAAGAACCTTGGCTGCCAAGGTGATGGCGGCGCCATCGCCACGTCGGATGAAGAGACGTACGGGAATGCACACCGGCTCCGCAATTACGGCCAGACAGATAAGCACGTTCATGTGGTCGAAGGTTTCAACTCAAGACTCGATGAACTGCAGGCCGCCATCCTCAGTTTCAAACTGACGCGGCTCGATGCCTGGAACGAGCAGCGCAGGAAACTTGCAGCGCTGTATAAGCGGGAATTACAGGATACGCCGCTCGTCCTGCCACAGGAGAAACCGTGGGCATACCACGTGTATCATCTCTTCGTCGTGAGGAGCAAAGAGCGGGATAAGCTCCAGGAGTATCTCAAGACGAGAGGCGTTTCAACGCTCATCCATTACCCCACGCCCATACATCTCCAGGAGGTGTACAGACACCTGGGCCACAAACAGGGTGACTTTCCCCACGCAGAACGGGCAGCGGCGGAGATCCTCTCTTTGCCTATGTATCCGGGCTTGAGGGAGGACGAAGTGCTCTATGTCTGCGATACCATCAAGGCCTTCTATACCAATTTGCATTCGAAGATAGAGTGAGGCGTCGACGAGGAGCCGACGCAGGCGTACGTGGGAGTACGTCGAGGAGTGCGACGAGGAGGCAACGAAACTATATCGATGAACGTTAATTGGTATCATACCAAATGAGGGTGCTCCATCTCTTCAGTGACTGGAAGTGGACCGGCCCCGCGGAACCGGTCGTCTCACTTTGCGAAGCACTCAGCGGGCAGGGGCTTGCCGTCACCCTTGCGTATCGAAAAACCCCCATCGAATTCCCCGAGCGAACCGTTGAAAAAGAAGTCGTCAAGCGAAACGTTCCCGGTTTCGACGGCTTCAGATTGAACCGCTATTTTTCGCCCCGTGACTGGGTTTTCGATCTGAGGGAAATCAGGCGTTTTGTGGACGAAAGAGGCGTCGATGTCGTGCACACACACCTATCGCATGATCACGCGACTGCCGTGGCTTCGCTTCTCTTCTCAAGAAAGAAGCCCCTGCTGGTAAGGACCGACCATAAACGCGACGGCTTGCCCCATAGCCGGCCCATGGCATATCTCATGTCGCGCACCGATGGTCTCGTAACATACAGCGAGAGGCTGCGCCAACAGGATGTAAAGCATTTCCGGTTTCCCGTGGAGAGGAGCTGCAAGCTCCCGCCGGGCTTGAAGCCATACAGAGGGGCTGCGGAGAATATTAAGGAAAGCCTTGGCGTGAAGGGTTCGGAGTTGGTGATCGGCGTTATCGGCCGACTCAAGAAGGACAGGGGATATGACGTGATCTTGAAGGCCTTCCGCAAAGCGAGAGACCAGGTTGGGCATGTCAAGCTCGTCATTGTCGGCAGGAGCTCACAGATCGAGGAGAGCATAAAGAAACCCCTGATCGAATTGGGCCTGGAGCAGGACGTGATCCTGGCAGGCTACCGCATTGAAGATTACTTCTCCGTTATAGCCTCCTTTGACATCTTTGTCATGATGAGGGCCGGCTCCGACGGCACTGCACGGGCTTTGCGAGAGGTGCTGGGTATGGGCAAGCCGGCAATCGTCTCGACGCAGGGGATGCTTTCTGAGCTTGTGATCGATGGGCAGACAGGCTTCTCGGTTGACCCGGATGAGCATGAGCTTGCCGATCGTATGGTCCGGTTGCTGAGCGACGAAAAGATGAGAGCGCAGTTTGGCATGAACGCCCGGAATTATGCCCTATCGGAATGGGACTACAATGCGCAGGCGAGCCGGCTCATAGACTTCTACAAGAGATTATTAGAACTCGGAAAAAGACGGTGAGCGGAAGAAGCGCGGGACGAAAGCTCAGCATTGCAATCCTGCTCGACAAGTTCCTTCCGTCACGGGGCGGTGAACGGTACTTCAGCTTTCTCGCCGAAGAACTGGCGCAGCGCGGCCATGATGTGCATCTCTTTGCGTCAAAGGTGGAAGAGGGCGGGAACGGACCGTACCAGGTGCACCTTATTCCGGTCCTGAACTTTCCGAGAAGCCTCAGGATGATCTCGTATATGCTCTTTTCCGCGCGCATGGTAAAGGGCTACGATTTCGACGTCATTCACGGACTGGGCCAGAGCCTTGCGATTAACGTGCTTAATCCGCACGGCGGCGTGGAGAAGACCTACCTCAAACAGGAGTTCGCATCGATCAGCCGTCGATGGTACTACTGGTACAGGTGGTTGAGACGCTACCTCTCGGCGCGCCATTACCTGGAACTGTGGATGCAGAGGCGTCTCTACGCGGGGGGTCACGTCAAGAGAGTAATCGCCATATCAAGCATGGTGAAGCGGGACATAGTTGCCCACTTTAATTTCCCCGAAGAAAAAATTGCCGTTGTCTTCAATACCGTAGACCTTGACCGTTTCCATCCGTCGATCCGGGAACAATACCGCCACGCGAAGCGCAGAGAACTGGGCATTGAACACGGCGCCATTGTCTTACTTTTTGCGGGTAACAATTATAGACTCAAGGGATTGGAGCCCTTGCTTTTCGCATTTGCGCTGCTGAAGAAAAGGTCGCCTGACGTTCCGCTGCGCTTGATCGTGCTCGGACGAGGGCAGATATGGCTTTATCGGCGCAAGGCACACAGACTCGGTGTGGCCGACTCCGTGTTTTTCCTGGGGCCTGTGGCAGGTATGGAACCATACTACGCGGCCAGCGACATCTACGTCCACCCCACCTTCTACGACTCCTGCTCGCTCACCGTACTTGAAGCCCTCGCCTGCGGTCTGCCGGCGGTGACGACGCGCTTCAACGGCGCCTCTGACGCAATCCTGTCAGACGAGGGAGGGAAGATCGTTCAAGACCCTGCCGACGCGGAAGAGATCGCCGATGCGATCGCGTTCTACTTTGATGAGCAGCGAAGGAACAGAGCCCGCGTGATCGCACGCCAATGGATGGAACAATACCCGCCTTCGCGCAACGTGGAAGAGACGCTGGCGGTCTATTATGAAGCGGCAGACCTGAACGGCCATGACGCGTAACAGCAGTGGTTGCGCGTCCTTCCAGGATGCTCCCCTACAGGGTGCTTCTATCCCTACGGGATGCTTCGCTAGCGCTATCCCTATCCTTCCCAGGATGCTCCCCTACAGGATGCTACGCTATCGCTATTGCGGGTTCCGGGTTGCGATACCTGCCCTCTTGACTTGACCCACCTCAAGGTCAATGTTACTGTATGGGCGCTTATGCGTGAGATACATCTCCGAAAACTCAGACCACTCCTGCTGATATTCGCGCTCACCCTTCCGGGATGTTTCTCTACTCAGCAACTGGTGACGGAGAAGGCTTCGTCCCTTTTTAATGAGGTGGCAATCTCCGCCGGCAGGCAGTCCGATGTGGCGCTCGTCCGCAGTGGAATCCCTGCTTACCTGATGCTTATCGACGGTATGATCCGGAGCTATCCGGAGAATCCCGAACTTCTCCTTGCCGGGGCAAAGGCTTATGCGTCCTATGCCTCGGTCCTCGAAGAGGATGAACAGAGCCGGGCCGTATACCTCTACGAGCGAGGCAAGCAGTATGCTGTCAGGAGCCTCACCTTGGTCCCGCTGTTTGAAGACGCCATGGGTAAGCCTCTGGACGTTTTTCAAAGAAGCCTTGAGCAGACCCGGAAAACAGATGTGCCCACCCTTTTCTGGGTGGGCAGTGTCTGGGGAGGCTGGATCGCCAGCTCAGAAAGCGCGGAGGCCATGGCCGACCTGCCATGGGTTGAAGCGCTTATCGAAAAAGTATTGCAGCTCGACCCGTCTTACTATTACGGATCGGCCCATCTGTTTGAAGCCATCCTGTTATCTGCCCGTCCTGAGCAGTTCGGGGGAAGCCTACAGAAGGCCAACGAGCATTTCAAGAAAGCCATGGCTTACGGGCAGGGCAAATGCCTGATGACCGACGTCTACTATGCCCAATACTATGCGCGGCAAACGCTTGATCGGGACCTGTTCGTCTCTACCCTCAAACGCGTGCTTGAAACCCCGGCTGCTATCGAGCCGGATTTGACCCTGGCCAACACTCTGGCCCAGCAGAAAGCGAAGAGGCTGCTTGACCAGGTGAACGAGTTCTTTTGAAGTGAGCAATTGACGAAGGAGGTTTGCGACGCAATGGATTTCCAGAGGACTGTCCGGTGGATCATTGCCTGTTTGATAGTGCTAGGTCTTTGCCTTCCGGCGACTGTGTGGGCCCAGAACGTGGTCCTGAAAATAGGGACCATAGCCCCGGAGGGGAGCGCTTGGGCCAAAGCCTTCAGGGAGATCAACAAGGAGCTGGAGCAGAAAACGAACAAACAAGTCACCCTGCGCCTTTTCCCCGGAGGGATCCTCGGCGACGAGGTGGACATGCTCCGGAAGACCAAGGTAGGCGAGATTCAGGGGGCGCTGCTCACCGGCGGGGGCCTGGGAGTCATCTTCAAGGACATCAAAATACTCGGTATCCCCTTCCTTTTCCAGAACTACCAGGAAGTGGACGCCGTCCTAGACCGCATGGACGGTTTCCTCCAGAAAGGGCTGCTCGATAATGGCTTCAAATCGATGGGCTGGGCAGAACAGGGCTTCATTTATCTGCTCTCCAAGGAACCCATCAGGAACGCCGCGGACCTGAAAAAGGGCAAAGTCTGGATCTGGGAGGACACGCCCATCGGGCGGGCGGTCTTCAAGGAGTTGGGTGTCAACGCCATTCCTCTCTCCGTTACGGATGTGCTCATGGCCCTGCAGACAGGGATGATTGACACGGTTTACAGTTCCCCTCTTGCGGCCATCGGGGTGCAATGGTTTACCAAAGTCTCCTACATGACCGATGTGCCGCTGGCATACTCGCCGGGCGCCGTGGTCCTGAAAAAATCGGACTTTGAAAAAATTTCCCCGGCTCAAAGACCCATTGTTGAAGCGGCCTTCACACGGCAGCTTACGCCGTTGAAAGACCAGCTCCGCAAGGATAATGAGAAGGCGATCCAGGTGCTCCAGGGAAAGGGGATCAAGCTGGTCACCTCTTCCGCCCGCGACGTGAAAGAGCTTCAGGCCCTCTGCTTCAAGGGCATTGCCACGCTCGGAGAGGACCAATTCTCCAAAAAGAGCCTGGAAGAGGTGAGGAATTTCCTGAGAACCCAACGCAAAGAGAACTGATGCTGCTGACCAT
>JADGQN010000267.1 GCA_017881765.1 Syntrophobacterales bacterium
AGGCTCGCATGACCTCAACTTCTCGAATCGCCCGGTGCGGACCCGCATGCCGGGTGGTGTGGCAGGGGCGCAGCTGCAAGCTGCCCCCTATGCCGATTTTAAGACTCAGCATCATACTCTGTCAAACTGCTTGCAACGTCCGCAAGAAGAGCTGTGCCCATTAGAGGTGTAAGCGCAATCTTGCCATACTCATTTTTTGAAAAACAATAGAAGTCGGCAATTTTATCAATGTCTTCCTGAAAGAAAGCAAGCGAAGGTTTTCGGTTGCGATACTGCATTGGCGGTGGTAATGAATGAGAGGCAGTGATACTTAGAGGCGCCTTAAGCCAAGGATTTGCCCTGGACCTTGCTTCATCATTGTACTTCATGCTTGCGATACCCTCCAGGGCACTTTCTCCACCCGTTGCGCGGGGAGATGACGCCTAGCCTGATCAATACCCTCTTTGCAAATCTCTCCATACACGAACGCATTCTGACGTCTCCATACAGACGGTGGCTATTATGTGATCTGTATAAGATGCAATTGGAGTAGTCATTCTGGCACCGACAGTCAAAAGGGTCAATCCTTGACTAAGTGAGCAGGAGGGCAAAGAAAGCAAATAGTCATGATCTTGCCCGTTATCGAGCATGCTTCTTCTGTTCCGATAAGCCGATAATTTCCTCGATTATTCTGCTCCGCTCTTTAGTCGTAAAGGGCAGTAACGAGAAGAGTTCCATGAACTTGAGACCCTGCACTGCAAGCATAATCGTTGCAGCCCTCTCAAAATTAAGCCCCGTCTGGCAGAATTGATCGACAACTTTTTTTTGTTCTTTTTGATAGGGCACAAGGAGTTGTGGATCATGGGCAACGGCGGCTAGAAGCGCAACGGCCAATTTATTTGTTCTCTCGTCGCGCTCGAGTAAAGAACGCACATGAGCGATAATCACGCTTTTCGCGTTGTGCGGCAGAAGAGCAAGCTTCTGTTGTCTACTCTCCTCCAGTCGAGTTACGCGCCGATCGAGCATGCCATGGAGCAGGGCTTCTTTGTTTGGGAAGTGGTAGAGAAGACCACCCTTGCTCACCTTTGCCTTTCCGGCCACAGCATCCAGTGTAAGGTGTCGCGCTCCTAACTCGAGGACTACATTCTCAGCGGCATCGATTATAGTTTCTCTCGTATTCCCTGAATGACGACTCAAAACAACCTCCGTCGTACACGTTATACTATAGCGTTCTAACGATCTTATAATCTCCGCAAGCACCAACAGAGAGACTCGACCCACAAATCTGCGATCACCATCGCGCTACTCCCTCGTCAAGTCATCTACCTGTGTTACCCATCCTCCGCCCATTGATTTATAGAGATTGACGAGAGCACGGAAAAGCGTTGCCTGGGTCTGCGCATAGTTCAGCTCTGCTGTGAAAAGGCTTCGTTCCGCGTCGAGAACTTCTATGTAGCTCGTATAGCCATTGTTGTACCGAACCTTAGCGAGATGGGCGTAGTTCTGCAGAGACCTAACCTGCTCCCGCTGTGCCCGGAGCTCTTCTCTGGACTCCGCCTGATCGATGAGGCCGTCTTCCACTTCCCTGAATGCCTGCTGGATTACCTGCTCGTATCGGATGAGCGCTTCTTTCTGCACTGCCTCAGCCGCCTTTACCGTTCCGGCGATGCCGCCCGCAGTAAAGACGGGAGCGGTTACAGGGAGTGCGTAGGTCCAGGTTCGGGCAGGACCTGTGAATAGGCGGGACAGGTCAGCGCTCTGGACGCCGTAGAGTCCGGTCAGTGAGATGGTGGGAAAGTACTGCGCCTTTGCTACGCCGATCTGCGCGTTGGCGGCTATGAGGTCTTGCTCGGCCTGGCGAATATCCGGCCGCCTCTCAAGAAGCTGCGAGGGAAGACCCGCAGGTACTGCGGGAAGCGTGAGGAAGTCGAGAGGCTTTCCGCGCAAAATGGGGCCAGGATTGCGGCCGAGGAGTATGCTCAGCGCGTTCTCCTGCTGGCCGATCAGCTTCCTCAGTAAGGGTACGGTGGCGAGGGCGGAGCTGTATTCCGACTCGGCTTGGCTAAGCTCCAGCTTCGAGACAAGTCCTTTCTGGTGACGGGACTTGAAGAGGCGGAGCGTGTGCTCGCGGCTTTCTAGCGTCCGCTGGGCCACGTCGAGCTGCTTGTCCAGGCCGAGCAGGTCGGTGTAAGAGACAGCCACGGCCGTCACTACGGTGAGGATGACTCCTCGCCGGCCTTCCTCGGTAGAGAGGAGGTTCGCCCTGGCCGACTCTGTAGCCCTTCTCAGCTTTCCCCAGATATCGATCTCCCAACTCGCCGTGAGGAACGCCTGGTACATATCGAATGGGTTCTCCGCTGTCGCGGACAACGGAGGATTCAGGTAGCTCGTGTCTTTTGTCCGCTGATAGCTGGCGGCGGCGCCTACCTGGGGGAATTGTCCCGCCCTGATGTAGGCGTAGCGTCCCACAAACTCCTCTACGCGTGCAGCCGCGATCCTTAGGTCCTTGTTCTCTTTTAGGGCGGTCTCGATGAGGGAGTCAAGAACCGGGTCGCCGAATTGCCGCCACCATGGTGTATTGACCACGTCGAGCGCCTGGGCGTCCTCAAAACGCCAGTTGGCGGGCGTCTCGACAGGAGGCCGCCGGTAATTAGGGCCGGTCGTGCATGAGGCGAGGGCAAAGAAGATCAGGAGGATGAGCACTTTCTTATACATCGCTTCCTTCCTTTCCTTTGAGGTTCCTCTGCCTTTTCTTCGGACGACTCATTTTCCCCACCACATAAAACGTTACAGGGATAAGAAAAACAGCAATCAGCGATGCGGCGGCCGTTCCGCCCATGACCGCGGTACCCATAACGCGCCGTGCTATAGCCCCTGACCCCGAGGAAAAGGCGAGGGGGAGTACACCCAGGAGAAAGGCAAAGGAGGTCATGAGTATCGGCCTCAGACGGAGACGGGCACCTTCGAGCGCCGCTTCATCGAGGGCTTTCCCCCGCTCATACCGCGTTTTCGCGAACTCAACGATCAGAATCGCGTTCTTCGCGCCGAGGCCGATGAGAACAATGAGACCTATCTGGGCGTACACGTTGTTCTCAAGGCCGCGAATGGCCATGGCCGCGAAGGCGCCGAAGACGGCGACCGGCGTACACAGGAGCACGCTGAGCGGAAGGGACCAGCTCTCGTACTGGGCAGCAAGGATGAGAAAAACGCAGAGGAGTGAAAAACCGAAGATAGCGAAGGCGGGTACGCCTTCCTGCGCCTTCTTTTCCTGGAAGCTCATGCCGATATAGTCGATGCCCATCTCGGGAGGCATAGTCTGTCTGAACACCGCCTCCAGAGCCTGCATCACCTGTCCGGAGCTGTAGCCGGGCTTTGCCGCCACGTTAATCTGCGCGGCCCGGTAGAGATTGTACCGCATGGTGAACTCGGGGCCCGGCCGGGATTCGATCCGTGTCACCGCTGCAAGCGGGACCGGGCTTCCCTTGTCGTTCACCACGTAAAACTGGTTCACGTCCTCGGGCTTCGTGCGGTATTTTCCCTCCGCCTGGACATAGACCTGCCATTGCCTGCCAAAGCGGTTGAAGTAGTTAATGAAATAACCGCCCATGAAGGCTTGAAGGGTTTGATACACCTGGCCTACGTCGACATGCTGCGCGAGCACTTTATCGACGTCCACGTCCAGGTAGAGCTGGGGGACACCGGGAACGAAGGTAGTTGTCGCTCGCTCGATCTCAGGTCTCTTGCGGGCCGCCTCCACAAACTTGTTCAAGTTCTCGGCGAGAAAAGTAATGCTCTTGCCCGCCCTGTCCTCCAGCACGACAGTGGCCCCACCGGCGAGCCCTATACCCTGTATGGCAGGCGGAGAAAAGGCAAAAGCAGTGGCCTGAGGAAGCTTGGACAGCTCCCGGTTCAGGTGCGCCATAATGGCGCCGTACTTTTCCTCCGGTCTTTTTCGCTCCCTCCACTCCTTAAGCGTCACGAAGAAGAAGGCGCTGTACGTGTTCTGAGCGATGCTCAAAAGGCTGACGCCCGCGACGGTCTGAAAGTGCTCGACCCCCGGCGTCTTTTTCAGGATAGCCTCCACCTGCCTGCACGTGTCTTCGGTACGCTGAAGGGAGGCTGCATCCGGCAGTGCCAGATTGACAAAGACGTACCCCTGATCCTCTTCGGGCAGGAACCCGCTGGGTATGCCCTTGCCGATCACGCCGGCTAGAAGCGCGACCAAACCGAGAAAAACAAGGCTCAGAAGGCTTTTGCGGATGAGCCTGGCACATACCGATACATAGCCTTCGGAAGCACGACCGAAAAGACGGTTGAAGGAAGCGAAAAAGCGGCCGAGAGGTCCCCGTGTAGGTGCGCGCGGCCTCAGGAGAAGCGCGCAGAGCGCAGGGCTCAGGGTGAGCGCATTGAAGGCCGAGATAAGGACCGATATGGCGATGGTCACCGCGAACTGCTGGTAGAGTCTCCCCGTGATACCGGGAATGAAGATGGTGGGGATGAAGACAGCGGCGAGTATTAGGGCAATGGCCATGACAGGGCCTGCAACCTCACTCATGGCTTTAATCGATGCATCCCTCGGGGAGAGACCCTCCTCGATGTGACGCTCCACGGCCTCCACGACGATGATGGCGTCGTCGACGACCAGCCCTATTGCCAGCACCAGCCCGAAGAGGGAGAGGGTATTGATGGAGAATCCGAGCAGGGGGAAAACAGCGAATGTGCCGATGAGGGAGACTGGGACGGCGACAGCCGGGATGAGCGTGGCCCTCCATCCCTGAAGAAAGATGAAAACGACGATAATGACGAGGGCCAGCGCCTCCAGAAGCGTGATCAGGATCTCATGTATCCCTTCACTTACGGATCGTGTGGTATCGAGGGCGATTGCGTACTCTACGTCCGCCGGAAAGCGCTTTTTGGCCTCTTCCATGACCTTTCTCGCGCCCTCTACCGTGGCGATGGCGTTCGTGGCCGGCAACTGGTAGACAGCCATTATTCCTGCCGGCTCGCCGTCTATCCTGCCCACCATGTTGTAGGTCTGTGACCCCAGTTCAATTCGAGCCACGTCCTTCAGGCGTACGATCGATCCGTCCGTATTGGCGCGGACCACAATGTTCTCGAACTGCTCGGGTGAGACCAGGCGTCCCCGGGTGCGGACCGTGTAGGTAAACTCCTGCCCCCGCGGCACGGGCTCGCTGCCTATCTGTCCGGCCGGGTTCACCGCGTTCTGCCTCTGCACGGCATTAACGATATCAGGGACTGTGATGCCGAGCTTGCCCAGCGTGTCGGGCTTGACCCATATGCGGATCGCATATGGGCCTGAGCCGAAGACATTCACAATCGCAATGCCGGGCGTCCGCAGGAGAGGGTCAATCAGATTGATGTTCGCGTAATTGGCGAGAAACGTTGAGTCGTAGGTGCCCTTGGGCGAATAGAGCCCTATGAGCATGAGGGGTGAAGCCCTCGATTTCTGCATGCTGATGCCGTAGTTCCTCACGTCGACGGGGAGCTGCGGCTGGGCGAGGTTCTGCCGGATCTGGGTCAGCATCAGGTCTATGTTGGAGTCGGTCTTGACATCGAAGTTAACGAATATTCGCATCGAGCCGTTGCTCGCGTTGACCGAGTACATGTAGTTCATGTTATCGACACCGCTTATCTGCTGCTCGATGGGCGTGGCAACGGACTGCTCCACCGTCTCCGCGTCAGCGCCGGTATAGGTCGTCAGGATCTGGACCTCGGGAGGCACGATGTCCGGGAACTGGGCTACGGGTAACTGGGCCATGGCCACGAGGCCGAGGATGACGAACATGATGGAGATGACTATGGCTACGATAGGGCGGTTTATGAAAAAGTTCGACACGAAATACCTCCCTACCTTGTACCGGCCTTGCTATCGCGCCCGACGGTTGTCTCCCCGCCGGCCGGCGTCTGGGGCGCCGTAAAAGGCCTCACCGTTACGGCCGAGCCCGGTCTCGCCTTCTGAAGGCCTTCGACAATGACCCGCTCACCCGGACGCAACCCTTGGTCAATCACCCATAGGTTATCGATCCGTTCCGCTACCTTCACACGCCTGATATCCACCATGTTGTCCGGACCTACCACGGCAGCTTGGTAGCTTCCCTGCAGTTCAGTGATGGCTCGCTGCGGCACAAGGAGCGCCGACTTTTTCACCTCCGTCTGCGCCCGCACCCTGGCGAACTGTCCGGGCCGCAGCATGTTCCCCGGGTTGGGGAAAAGGGCGGCCACCTTGATAGTGCCCGTGCTCATGTCGACCTGCCGGTCAGCAAAGGCGAAGCTCCCTTTGTGCGGATGGAGAATCCCGTCGGAGAGGATGAGATCGAGGGAGATACGTCCATCCTGCCAGTGGCCGTGCCGCATCAACGTCAGGTATTGGTGCTCGCTCATGGAGATGTAAACCTTGATGGGGTCGACCGTGGAGACCGTCGTCAGTTCCTCCATGGAGCCAGGACCAACGAGATTCCCGACCTGAGCTCTGGCAATGCCGGCTATTCCGGAAATAGGTGAGGTAATTTTGGTGAAAGCCAAGTCAAGGGTGGCCTTGTCCACCGCTGCCTGAGACGCTATCATCGCCGAATGGGACGACTCCTCGGCGCCTGTCGCATCGTCGAGATCCTTCTTGCTTATGGCATCATCTTCGATTAAGGATTTCGTGCGCTCCAGGTTGGCGTGCGCGTTTCGCCAGCGCGC
>JADGQN010000268.1 GCA_017881765.1 Syntrophobacterales bacterium
TCCACACGGCACGTGTCCACCAAGAATGGCCGGCACTATCTTCGTGTCACCATCGAACGGGACATCCACAAAGCTCACATTATCCTGCTTTGCGATGGTTTTCATTGCCAGGTAACCGGTCGTGCTCTTTCCGTGGATAGCCATCTTGGCTCCGGGGTTCTTTCGCGCATACTCGACAAGGTCTTTGACGCTGTTTATGGGAGAATCGCCTTTGACCGTGATAGTAAGAACAGGCGCGCCGATCCTGGCTACAGGTCTCAGCTCCTTGCTCGAATACGGAGCCTCGTAAAAATACGTGTAAATTTCCGGGATGCTCGCGGAGCTGGCGAAGGCTCCCAGCGTATAACCGTCGGGCTTCGCCGTGGCGACCACGTTGCCACCGATGGTTGTCGACCCACCGGGTCTGTTGACGACAACGACCGATTTTTTCAGGTGCTTCTCCATAGCCTCCGCCAGTGCGCGGGCGCCAAGGTCGGTCACCCCACCGGGGGCATACGGTGCTATGAGCGTAATTGCCCGATCAGGATACTCCGCGGCCAAGCCACCGCCTGCTACGGCCAGCGTCAGCAGGAAAGCCACAGGCACAAGGACGAACCCAAATCTCCTTATCGATTTACCTTTCCTCATCTTCGCTTCACCTCATCTCATTATGCCCGACACGCACGGAGTGCACAATTCATTATGTCTAACACGCACGGAACATACAGCCAACATGCACGAGTCCCTTCTATTTAACCAGCCCTTCCTCTTTGAAGAAGACCTGCAGCTCCTTTTTCTCCCTTTCGGTCGAAGCCTCAAAAGACTTCGTTTCTTCAAAAGAGGGGAGAATGCCCAGTTCCATCAGCTTGGAACGAAATGCAGGCTCCTGGGAAACCTTTGCCGCTGCATCGTTCAATCTCTTCACGATCTCGTCCGGTGTCCCTTTCGGGGCGAACAGAGAATTGGCCATGCCCGGGGGCACCTTGTAGCCAAACTCAACAACAATGGGCACATTACCGGGCATGAAGTCCGCGCGTTTCTCCACCAGGAGCACTACCAGCTTGAGCTGCTTTGCGTCCACGAGAGACTTAACGGAAGGATAGGTAGGCGATCCGACCGGAATGTGGCCACCCAGAATGGCGGGCACAATCTTCACGTCGCCATCGAAGGCTACATCGATGATATTGAGGTTTTCATTCTTGGCAATTGATTTAGTAATGATGTAACTGGGTGATGTCTTGGTGTTGAGACCCCATTTTGTCCCCGGGTTCTTACGGACGTATTGGACGAGATCTTTGAAGCCATTAATGGGTGAGTCGCCTTTCACCACGATGGCGCCAACGGC
This sequence comes from Syntrophobacterales bacterium, assembly GCA_017881765.1. Taxonomy (GTDB): domain Bacteria; phylum Desulfobacterota; class Syntrophorhabdia; order Syntrophorhabdales; family WCHB1-27; genus JADGQN01. Next base: position 1,325 of record JADGQN010000268.1, read on the forward strand.
CGTCGCTACGCGGCAGATCGGTCGCAGGTCCTTACTCGCATACGGGGCCTCGTAGAAGTAGGTGTATACTTCAGGGATGCTTGCCGCCGGCGGAAAGTATCCGAGGGTGTAACCGTCCGGCTTGGCAGTGGCAACCGCATTTCCCCCAATCGTGGTCGCGCCTCCGGCCCTGTTGACCACCACTATCGACTTCTTAAGCTGTTTCTCCATGGCTTCGGCGAAGGCCCGCGCCCCGAGATCCGTGACGCCCCCCGGAGGATACGGCACGACCAAGGTGATCGTCCGCTCGGGATATTCTGCCGATGCTGAGTACACGCCGACAAATAGCGTCAGCACGAAAGCCAGGGAGATAAGGACAAAACCAATGCTTCCTAAAGACACAGCCTTTCTCATCGCCGACCCCCCTTCATTTCTTCTCTGCATTTCATTATGCATAATGTGAGCGGTGTGTGCAACAAAAAACAGAGAGGTACTGGTTGTAAAATAGGGTCACTCCCTATTATAATAGCTGCGACGCGTAACATTTGGCGTGCCGCGGGCTCGCCCGTGGAAGCCTATCGATATGGCGCTCGTATCTGAACGCTTGCCGAGTCGTCGGTGACGGGAGAATGAGGAGAAAACAATGGACGAACTGAAGGAACTGGACGGGTTGCTGGAGCGGCTGGAAGGGAAACTGGAGTATACGAGAAGGCTTATAGCGGAGTACGAGGAGACGATGGACTACGCAAGCCACTGTAACCTTCTCGGCTTTGCGGAGGGTATTGAATTCGCCCTGGAAGAGATCGGAGAGACCCTGAAAAAAAAGAAAGGTGAAGGGCAGGGCAAACCGAGGAGCAAGGGCGGGAAGAAAGGTACGCGTTAGAAATCTATGCCGATCTCTTTCTGCTGTATCGCATCGACCTTCTGTCTGATCCTCAGCTTTCTGTAATCTTCCTTCTTGCGGTACTGAACGTAGTGAATGATGGCAAGGGGGACGCAGAAGCAGGCTGCCACGAGGAGGGCCAAGCCCATCCCCTGAGGAGTAATAATCACCTTAGCAATCTCAGTCCAGAAGAAGCAGACAGTGAAGAGGGCGAAGTTGAAAAGCGCCAGGCCAAGCAGCCACGCGAAGATTTTTCCTACTATCATGCTTTCTTCTCTATGCAGAATCTCAGCACAAAAGGGTTCGTGTTGTCTCCAATACTACTTAGAAGTATCGGCAAGTCTCTGAAAAACATGATGCCAATTACACGTCTGCAAGCAAAAATTATGCCCAGATTCTCGTTCTGTATTGACGGACTCAACGCGCCCCCTGGAAAAAGTATCGCAAACAGGACAAACCGCCAATATGCGCGTCAAAGTTTGAGAAATGCGCCGTCCTTTGACATGACTTATGTCACGATTATATGAGGCAACGCTGCCCGTGTCAAGATGGCAATGTGGGTGATATGACAGGTCTCAGGGCATGGTGTCAAAATCAGATATTTGCCATTCTTCGTAATGGATGGCCTTGAGCTCTGAGATGAACCGGGAGGGCTTGAGAATAACGAGACCTACCTGTTTATCGAAAACCGTGAGCGGATAGCAAAGATAGAGCTGGTCCATGGCACGCGTGCTCGCCACATAGAAGAGTCTGCGCTCCTCTTCCAGAGCGCCTTCCTCTACGGCCTTCGGGTTGGGGAACCTGCCCTCAGCACACCAGATCATGAATACGGCTTTCCACTCAAGGCCCTTGGCCTGATGCACGGTACTCAGCACAACTCGTTCATCATCGTAGCCGGCGGAAACGATCTCCTCACCGGTGACGCCACTCATCAAAGAGAGCTCGCTCAGGAACGTAACAAGAGATTGGTACTTGGTGGAAAAATTCATGAGTTGTGTAAGATCCTCGAGGCGCGACTCATGATTAGGAAAATTGAGTTTCAGGTAGTCGGCATAGCCGTGTTTCAGCACTGCTGAGATCATGTCTGAGAGCGCCTCCTGGGCTTTCAGCCCATCCAGCTCTTTGAAGAGTTGTGACCAGGTCTCCAGATTCTCCTGCGGCAAGGTCTTCAGCTGCTCCCCTATCTTCTTCGTGATGAAGAGCCGAATAGGGTCTTCGGCTGTCTTCAGGTACTCGTAAGCGCGGTCCGCCGTCTTCTTACCGATGTGGGGAGCCATCTTCAGTATGCGCTTCCAGGATATCTCGTCCGTCGGGTTTGCCATGACCCGCAGGTGCGCGACCACATCCTTGATGTGCGCTTGCTCGAAGAAACGGAGGCCGCTGCGCACCTCAAAAGGGATGTCCCGCCGGGTAAGCTCCATCTGCAGTTCCATACAATGGTAATGTGCCCGGTAGAGGACGGCGATCTGGTCGAGGGGAACCCCGTCATCTCTCAGCTCCAGTATCCTCTGGGCCACGAACTCAGCCTGCTGCAGAACATCACGCATGGGTGTGAGCACCGGTGTGGCCCCGGATCTTTTAACCGCTATCAAATTCTTTTCAAACTGTTTCAGATTATGGGCGATGGAGTTATTCGCGAGGCCCAGTATCTCAGGTGTACTTCTGTAGTTGGTTTCAAGTTTGAAGACTTGGGCTTCGGGGTAGCGCCGGGGGAATTCCAGAATGTTCTGGAAGTTTGCTCCCCTGAAGCTGTAAATGCTTTGCGCATCGTCTCCCACGACGGTCACGTTCCGATTGATGGCACCCATGAAATCGACGATCTCCGCCTGGATTCTGTTGGTATCCTGGTACTCATCGACGAGAATATGGGTGAAAGTCGACGCGTAAAACTGGCGCACTGATTCGTCGTCCCTCAATAGTTTATGCCAGTATACGAGGAGGTCGTCAAAATCCATCGCATTCATGGCCCGCTTCTTTTCCTGGTACCGTTTTTCCAACATCGTGATTTCATCGAGAATCTCGATGAAGTAAGGGAACCTCTCCTTGACCGACTCTTCGATCGTCCCCATGGTGTTGGCCGTGTAGCTGAATACTTCTTTCAGTACCTGCCCTTTTGGAAATCTCCGCTCCTTCCGATCGATGTTTGCATCTTTCGTCACAACTTCTATCAGGTCTTTGGCGTCCTCATTGTCGAGGATGGAAAAGTGGCCCTGGTAGCCGATCCGACCAGCGTTCTGGCGCAAAATAATGTTGCCGATATGATGGAACGTCCCGCCCCAGATGTAACGGGTATCTATCTTGATGAGATGCTCGACTCTGTGGAGCATCTCGCGGGCTGCCTTATTTGTGAAGGTGAGGAGAAGAATACTGTTGGGGGAGACGCCCTGCTCAAGCAGATGCGCCACCCGGTACGTGACAACTCTTGTCTTTCCACTTCCCGCGCCTGCTATGACAAGTATCGGCCCGGGTCCTGCCATCACGACCTTGAGCTGTTCCTCATTCAGTTCTTTTTCGTAGTCTATCAGCTGCTTGTATGGAGATGTGTCGCGGTGAAGGCTGTATCGTTTCATCGGGCTAAAGTATGCTGTATGCAGCCGGTGGTGTCAAGGGGACCCGGGCGACCGCTCCGCTTGAGGACCGCCGGCATAGCCGGCTTGAGGACCGGCTCTGTGAGCCTTGAGGACCATCAAGCCTGCGGCCTGATTCGAGGATCGCTTCGCTTAAGGACTGGCCTTTGGCCTTAAGGCAGTTGCCTCAAGTCGCCAAGGCGACGCTCCTCAAGGGAGCGCAGCTCCCGGTCCTTGAGGGCCTTCACGGGCCGGTCCTCAAGCCACCGCAGGTGGCGGTCCGTGCGGTTCCCTCAGGATACCTTTCTCGACGTAGATAGGACGGATCAGTTTTCTGATGATAGGCAGCCTCCTGAAAAAAAGGCAGGAGGAGACGATGCAGATGATTCCGCCGATCGCGACCGCGTGGGGAGCCCCTATTCTATTGGCCAGAGCGCCTATGATCAGGCTGCCGAAAGGTGTCATACCCATGAACGCCATGGCATAGAGGCTCATCACCCGTCCCCGCTTGTCTTCTTGACTTATGGTCTGCAGAACAGTGTTGGTGGATGTGATAACCCCCATAAGCCCGAGGCCGGCGCAGAGGCTCATTAAAAGGGAGAACGGCAGATAGCGCGAGAAGGAGAAGAAGATAAGCGAGCATCCGAAGATGGCGGAAGCTGCTGCGATAATGGTGCCCAGACCGACAACGGATTTCCGCGAGGCCAGGTAAAACGCGCTGAGGAGAGCCCCGACTCCCGACACGGCGACAAGGAAGCCGAGCGTATGCGGTCCGCCTCCGAGAATATCTTTGGCAAATACGGGCATGAGCACCATGTACGGCATGCCCATGAGGGAGAGGAGGGCCAGGTTGATCAGTATATACCTGATGGGAGGAAAGCCAAACCCGTAGGCGTATCCCTCCTTCAGGCCGTGCAATATCCTTTGCTGTGAGGGCTTCCTGGTGAGATGAGGGAGCCGCATTGCGGCCAGTGCCCCGATCACTGCTATGAAGCTCAGTGCATTCAGGAGAAAGCAGACGCCCTCACTCGTGACGCTCAGTATAAGGCCTGCTATGGCTGGTCCAACGAGCCTTGCGCCGTTAAACATGAGCGAGTTGAGGGCAATTGCGTTTCCGAGATCCTCTTTCCTGTCGAGCAGATCACTGATGAGAGACTGCCGGGTTGGGACGTCAAAGGCGGTGATGATGCCCATGCAGATGCCGAGCACGAAAATATGCCAGACAGCTATGTGGCCCGTAAGGGTGAGCAGCGCCAGAATGGAAGCCTGGATAGCAGACAGTGTCTGGATCACAATGAGCAGCCGCAGGCGGTGCCACCTGTCGGCGAGAACCCCTCCGAAGGAGGTGAGTAGAAAAGTGGGGAGTTGGCCCGCGAAACCAACGAGGCCGAGGAGAAGGGCTGAGTTCGTGAGGCGATAGACGAGCCAGCTCAGGGCGACCCACTGCATCCAGGTCCCCACGAGAGACACACCCTGTCCTCCAAAGAAGAGTCGGTAGTTCCTGTGACGCAACGCCCGCGCTATGAATTTGAAATCTGCCATGCTCTATCAGTGGGTCTTTGCCGCGGGGGGTACCCGCTGCGGTCCCGGCAGATAGTATATACTTTTTGGCCCAGGTTTGGTCGGTTGCCCTCTGTGCTTTATCGGGCGCGCCGCTTCGCGCGAAACGCCTCTGGCCGTAAGCTAAAAAACAATTGACAACAAACCGGGTAAGGGTTAGCCTTAGGAGCTGGTAAAAATTTTCACATAGTAATCGGGGGACGGTATGTGGGAGAGTCTCGACCTCAATAAGGTGATAGATTACGCGAAGGATCCCTATGCTTCGATACGGGAGTGGAAGAGAGGGAGCGGAAAGAAAGTGGTGGGAAGTACGCTGGCGGATGTGCCTGAAGAAGTGATCTACGCTTTTGGCGCTTTGCCTGTC
>JADGQN010000269.1 GCA_017881765.1 Syntrophobacterales bacterium
GGACGACCCACACTAGACTGACAACGACACACGATCAGTCCGGCCGTTTCCGGGACATCCTGGAGGCCACCCGCCTGCTGGACTCCAGCACGGTCCCCGAGAAGGTCGTCGAAACGGTGCTTACGCATCTGTGCGAGCGACTCGGCAAGAGGGCCCGGTGCGCCTTTCTGGAGGGGGCGGACTTGACGCTCCGATATTGGGCTGGCGATTACACCGTTCCTTTGGTTGGCCTCAAGATAAACAAGGAGAGCATCGTCTGGGAGGCTGTTAGAAAGGGTGTCGCCATCAACCTTACAGACCCACACCAGACAAATGGCTATACCCACACGCTCCACGAACCAGCCAAGATTAAGGCCATCGTCCCTCTGGACTATACGGACCCCGTGACTAAGGAAGAGAAGAAACTTGGGGTTCTCATCGTCGATTCGGGGAGGAACGGCGAGCCTATCTCGGCGGAGGACTTCGAATACCTGCAGGTGATCGGGGAGCTCATAGGCGCTATCATGGGCAGGGCTGAGCTGGTTGAGCAGCTCATGACGTCCTGCCGCAGACAAGAAACGATTTTGATGGAGACCGCCCACAACTTCCGAAACCGCATAGCGGTCATCGGAGGCTTCTCCCGCCGCATCGCAAGCCTGGCAAAGGGCACGGATCTCGCCGATAAGGCGAAGCACCTGCACGAGGAAGTGACGGCTCTCGAAGCCCATCTCGCGCAGTTCGAGAAATACATGAGCCTCAAGACCTGAAGGAAGACCGCAACGCAAGGTTAAGGTTAAGGTTAAGACAGAAAAGATTCAGTCAAAGATGTGAAAACAAAAACACCCGGAACAGGCGTGTAAGAATCTATGAAGCAGGAAGGAAGTCTTTCCGTCAGGGATGTCATAGCAATCGTCGTCGGCATAGTGATCGGGGTCGGGATCTTTAAGACGCCCTCCATCGTGGCCGCAAATGCCGGCGGGCCCGGTCTGCTCATCCTGATCTGGGTCCTTGGTGGTGTCATCTCTTTAAACGGGTCGCTCTGTTATGCCGAACTGGCTACAGCCTACCCTCATCCCGGCGGCGACTACCATTACATGACCCGAGCTTTCGGCAAGAAGGTAGCCTTCCTCTTTGCCTGGGCAAGGATGACGGTTATACAGACCGGCTCGATAGCGATGCTCGCCTTTATCTTCGGCGATTATCTTTCCGGTCTGCTGCCGGTCGGGAGCTCAGCTTCTCCCTTCTTCGCGGCCATCGCCGTTTCATGTCTCACGGCAATCAACCTGATCGGCATGCGTCAGGGAAAAACGACCCAAACGGTGCTGACCATAGCCAAGGTGCTCGGCCTGCTTGCTGTCATCATACCAGGGATCCTTTACACACAATCCGTTGAACCTGCTCCTTCCGGCTCTCCGTCAAGCAATCTTCTCGGCCTCGCGATGATCTTCGTACTGCTCACCTACGGAGGGTGGAATGAGGCAGCCTACGTCTCGGCGGACCTCAAGCACGTTCGGCGGGGCATGGTGCCGGCCCTTCTATGGAGCCTTGCCATAATCACGTCGGTCTATGTCCTTGCCAACCTGGCCTTTCTCAGGGTTCTCGGCCTGGCCGGCATGAGCGCGTCCGAGCACGTGGCCGCGGACCTTGCCGGGCGTCTGTTCGGCCAAAGCGGGGCGAGACTCCTGAGCCTTCTCATCTGTGTCTCGGCGCTCGGCTCCATCAACGGCTCAATCGTAACGGGTGCCCGCACGAATCTCGCACTGGGGATGGATCAGCCCATGTTTCGTGCCCTTGCCCGATGGCGCGAGACCACTGCCACGCCACCCAATGCGCTCCTCGTCCAGTGCGGTATCTCCCTGGCGCTCATCCTGTTCGGCGCATTCACGAGACAGGGGTTCGTCTCCATGGTGGAGTATACCGCGCCGGTCTTCTGGGGATTTTTCTTCCTGGGCGCACTCTCGCTCATCGTGCTCCGGGTAAGGGAGCCGGGTATCGAACGGCCCTTTCCCGTACCGCTCTATCCCTTCACGCCGATCCTGTTCTGTGCTACCTGCCTCTACATGCTCCGCGCAAGCCTCGCCTACACGGGGAAGGGTGCCCTCGTCGGATTGGCAGTGCTTTTTTCGGGGCTTATCTTTATCCTGCTCGACTATCTCAGGCTTTCGAGGAAAGGCAGATCCCAATGAGGATGATGAAAAGAGTTGGTTTGAAGGTGCTTGTGCTCTGTCTCGCCGCAGCGACGAGCTGTACGACTCTCACCCAGAACCGGATCGGCGCCCCGGTCCCCTTCGTGACCACTCCTCCACGTGTGGTGAGCGAGATGCTGAGGCTCGCCGACGTTTCGCCCGGCGACATTGTCTACGATCTCGGGAGCGGTGACGGCCGCATCGTGATAGCGGCTGCCCGCGATTACGGAGCCAGAGCTGTTGGCGTGGAGATAGACCCCAAGCTCGTGCAGGAGAGCGAGCGCAACGCTGAGAGCGCCGGTGTGAGCAGCCGCGTCCGCTTCATACAGCAGGATCTCTTCCAGGTAGACATGGGGGAAGCAACGGTGGTTACACTCTTCCTGCTGCCCGGCGTCAATGTCATGCTTGCCCCGAAATTCGTGAAGGAGCTGCGGCCCGGGACCAGGATCGTATCGTATTTGCACGACATGGGAGAATGGCAGCCGGACAAGACCATCCGCATAGATACATCGTCGGTCTATTATTGGGTCGTCCCGGCAGACGTCAGCGGTACGTGGACTCTTCAGGTCCAAAAGGCTGAAGGCATGAGCCCGCAAATCCTGTCTCTCAGACAGGCTTACCAAAAGCTCTCCGGCTCAGTGAGGCTGCATGGCAAGAGACTCGATCTGCGCGATCCACGGATCGATGGAGATCATCTTTCCTTTACCACTTCCGGAACCGTGGGTGGAGAGCCGGTAGGTATGCACTTCTCAGGCAGCGTGCGGGACGGACAAGCCGCGGGGGTTGTCGTGGTGGAAGGTGGAATTTTTTCCGGCTCGCATCAGTGGTTTGGCCAACGCTCGCCGAAGTGAGCCGTCTTCCCCACTCAACGGGCTACTACCGAAATAACTTCGTATCTCACGCCCACTCACTCCGCTCGTTCGAGGCCGCAGAGGCCGCAGAGGAAAGACAGGACTGTCTCACTCATAGCAGTTCACAGAGAAGAACATTCTTTTTGATTTTCCGGTGAGAGGCCGGAAAATCAAAACCGTCAGCCACTGCGTGGCACGGGATTTTCTGGAATAGTGAACGTTCGGCTGTGAGGTTAGTCTGCTGCGGAGCGGCAGACAGTAAATAGTGTATTCCCCGGCTACTCGCGCGCCAAGCGCGATGCGGTGCGAAGAATTCTCTCCGAGAATTCAGAGCACGCATGCACATACTCTCAAGGATTTTACCTCTGCGCTCGTCTTTCCTCTGCGACCTCTGCGGACTCTAGCGAGTGAGACGAGCGGGCGTGAGATAAGATCTTAATGTTTGGCTGCGGCCACGGGCCCATCGAGACTTGGCAAAGGCGTTTATTCGGACTTATGCTATTACAAAAAGGAGGAATAATTATGCCATCGCAGCAAGCCGTTCAGTTGTCGCAGGTTATTCGGCAGAAGGTGGACGAGATGAAAAAGCTCTGTGCAGGGCTCGACGAGAAAACAGCCTCCCGCGCCCCTTCGGGGCGGTGGTCCCCCAAGCAGATACTTTCACACATTTGCGGTCCTGATGGGGTCGGCCTCATCCCGGCCATCAAAACCATCCTGGAGCAGGACACTCCTCGTCTTGACCTTGACCCCGGGAATCCCTTCTTTACCGAAAGGCGCTCGAAAATGACCGTCGCGGAACTCCTCAAAGAGTTCGAGGGGGAATACGACCGCCTGGCGGGCCTTGTGGCAGGTCTATCCGACGAGCAGCTCGCGCGGAAAGCCCATGTTCCCGCGCTCAAGGAGACGCCGATGGGCGAACACCTGACCCTGGCAGTCTGGGTATCGGCCTTGGCGGAGCGCCACATAGGTTTTCACATCGACCACATGCGGGAGATCCTGCAGGAACTGGCTGCCACCCCGCGCTGAGACTTACTAATGCGGTCATTAGTAAAGCCACATATATCACCCTCCCCTTCATCCCCTCCCCTCAAGGGCGGGGAAATACTACAACCCTCTCCCCTGGGGGGAGAGGGCGAGGGTGAGGGGGCCTTACTTATGAAATCCTTAGTAAGTTGGCGAGCAATTGAACGGGCCGGATTGCAGCATTTTCTCTGCTCGCGCCCTCCAGAATGGTCATCTCGGCACAGGTTCAGAAAAGAGTTAACCATGTCTAAAACAGAAGTATGAATGCAGGCACCGTGATGGCATACCGCTTTGCATTCAAGATGGATACCGAGGCGAGCCGAGGCCTGGGCTACGCAGGCGTACCTGGCGGTACGTCGAGTAAGAACAGGCTGACGGGCAACGAAGGTATACGCTTGAAGGCGGACCAGTATCTATTTCATGATGCCGAGCATGCTCAGCAGCGCCACCATCACGCCCACGAGGCTTTCCCCCGCGATAAGGCCGGAAGCAACCGGGATGATGTATGTGGATGCCAGATCTCTCGCCCGTTTTGTCATGATCCAGGCGATAAGCGCGCCCACGAAGATGGAGAGCGTATTCCAAAAGGGGATCACAAATGCCAGACCAAGTCCCATGGCGGAAGGGACGAAGGGCCGCGCCTTGACCGGCAGCAGGCGCTCGAGCACGGGAATGAGGATGCCTATCAAGCCGCCGATAGCCAGTGCCCAGCGTGCGGTGATGTCGAGGCTCGACAAACCGAGAGCCAGTAGCTCGGCAACACCCTTCCAGACCTGAGCCGCGGGGGCGGGAAACTTGTCACCGCCGAGCACATCCGCAGTGGGCACAATCAGGTAGAAGGCAGGCACGATCACTATCGCACCAACGAAGATCCCCAAAAACTGGGCGATGAACTGCTTGCGGGGGTTGGCTCCCAGCAGGTAGCCTGACTTGAGGTCCGTCAAGAGGTCGGCCGAGGATGCTGCCGCGCCGGCTGTGACACATGCGGTCATAAGGTTGGTGGTGATATTCGCGGGTGCAATAACACCATAAAAGAGTTGCGTGATCTTGCCCATAGCCCCGATGGGAGTGATATCCGTCTCGCCGGTTGCCCGACAGGCCACAATAGCCAGAAAGAAGGTCATCAGCACTGAAAAGATTCCCATCCACCAATGGATGGAGAAACTCACCACCTGTATACAAACCACGCCGATCCCGGCCACGACTATGCCTATGATGAACCAGCTCCCCGGAACTTCAATCTTCTCCATGGCATCCAGCCTTTCAGCAGCCCTTTGTTCTTTCTTGTGCAGTAATACCGATTCGCATTCAACCGGAGACCGAGGCGGCAGCGAGGAGCCCCACCCGCGAGCGGGTACCCGGGCGTACCGGGGGGTACGTCGAGGAGAGCGACGCAGCGACAACGAAGGTATACGTTTGAAGGTGGATCGGTATAGCATCTTGGCTATGCCTGAAAAGGCGCGACCCGTGGTCCGCCACTGGAACGCAAAGGAAAGCAAGCCGGAGGCCAGCATGATGGCCGTGCCTCCCCAAAGACTCCACGAGACGATGGCCTGATAGCCGAGCTGTTTGATGACCCCTTTCTCGTAGATCATCGGGCTGAGATACGCATAGTTGAATAACCCGCCGAGGAACATGCTCCACGCGACACGGATGCCGATGATGGCGCCTGCACCGATCATGATCAGGCTCATTTCCCACGAAATGGTCCATTGGGCCAATCTTTGTCCCAGGATCGTGCCCGGAATTTCCAGCATTTCGGGGATCCTCAATCTCCCTGGATACCATGCGAACGTATTGGCCCGGGCAAACGTCACGATCGCTCCCAGCGCACTGGCGATCCCCAGGCTCCTTGCCTGCTTCGTCCCCTCCCTTTCTGCTGCGTAGAGTGATCGCAGCGTTTGTGCCGCTGCCAGTCCGCTCGGAAATTTGAGCTGCTCTACATTGATCATCTGCCTTTTCATCGGGATGGCCACGAAGACCCCCAGCATGGCCAGAAACATCGTCCAGAGCAGGAGAGTCCAGAAATGCAGGTGTTCCCCGCGGATCATCAGCAGGGCGGCGATCCCACCCACCATCGCACTACCCGTGGAGTAACCGGCCGAGCTTGCAGTGGACTGCATGCAGTTATTTTCGAGAATGCTCAGGTTGGTCCGGAAAATACCGAGCCTCGTGAAAACAGCCCCGATGGAGAAGGATAGAATACAGGCGGTGATGGCAACGCCCAGGCCCCATCCGGTCTTCAAACCAACGTACAGATTGGAGAGGCTCATCACCGCGCCCAGCACAGCCCCGGTCAGCACGGCTCTCACTGTGAGCTGCGGAATATCACCGTGATAATGGTCTTCGAACCACTCCAGTTCGATCTCATCCGGGCTCTTGCCCGCAGGATCGATTCCCAAGAATGGATGGTTCTCTTCTTTCATCGTCCCTTTTGCCACCTTGTCGGGTCTTTTTTGACAATATATTCTCACGAAAGCATGTGAAAAACCATCGCGGGGTTTAGATCCTAATCCCTCTATTCTGAAAATTTATCTCTCACATGCTTGGTTCGTTTTTTCCATCTTAACCTTAACCTCAACCTTAACCTTGTGTTGTTACTATTTCGGCTATCAATGGAGACAAAAACG
>JADGQN010000270.1 GCA_017881765.1 Syntrophobacterales bacterium
ACGTCAACCCCTGATGTTATGATAGAAAGAGTGGAGAGGCTCGTAAAAAATCTTTAGGGGGAAGGGCATGGTCGATACTTCTGACAGCGGCACTCAGAGCGAGAGAACCGAAGAGGAGATGAAGGAACTCTACGAGACCTCGATGAAGACCCTCCAGGCGGGGAATATTCATAAAGGCAAGGTAATCAATATTGTCAATGACAGCGTGATCGTGGACGTGGGTCTGAAATCAGAGGGCAAGCTGGCCATGAGCGAAGCCGTCGATAAGTCAGGCAACCTGACCATGCAGGTAGGCGATGACGTGGAGGTTATGGTAGTCGGCAGGGAGGAGAAGGATGGTCTTCTCGTCCTTTCAAAGCAGCGGGTCGATATCATACGGATGTGGCAGAACATTGACAAATCCCTTGAGGAAGGGCTTGCCCTTGATGGAACCGTGACTTCCGAGGTGAAGGGCGGCTTCCTGGTGGACATCGGGGTCAGCGCGTTTCTTCCCATATCACAGGTCGATCTGAAGCCGGTGAAAAACCCTGCTTCCTTTGTCGGGAGGCATCTCAAGTTCAGGGTAATCAAGGTCAACAAGAAGAAAGATAATGTGATTGTCTCGCGTAGACAGCTTCTCGAAGAAGAACGGGACCACAAGAGAAAAGAGTTCTGGAAGAACGTAAAAGAGGGCCAGGTCCTCTATGGGTTTGTCAAGAGCATCACCGATTACGGTGCGTTTGTCGATCTCGGCGGGGCTGATGGGTTCCTCTACATCAACGATATAACGTGGGGCCGGATCAACCACCCCAAGGAATACCTGAAGCTTGGCGATGAGATCAAGGTCAAGGTGATCGGCGTTGACGAAGAGAAGAGAAAGGTCGCGGTAGGCATAAAACAGCTCAAGGGAGACCCGTGGCTCAAGGTCGAGGAGAGATACGTCGTCGGGAGCAAGGTGCGCGGCAAGGTGGTAGGGGTCGTCGACTACGGCGTTTTTGTTGAGCTTGAAGCGGGTCTGGAAGGCCTCCTCCACGTGAGTGAGATGAGCTGGGACAAGAAGTTGAAGAACCCCGGCAAATTGGTATCGAGGGGTGATATGCTTGAGCTTCAGGTGCTCGACATCGATACCGAGAAGAAGAGAATATCACTGGGCATGAAACAGCTGCTGCCCGATCCCTGGAAGGAGCTAGCTCAGAAGTACTTGCCCGGCTCCGTCGTGCAGGGCAAGGTTAAGAATCTCACGGACTTCGGTCTTTTCGTCGGCGTCGAGGATGGTATCGACGGGCTGGTCCATGTGTCCGAGCTCTCCTGGTCGAGGCGCAGAGGGATCTCTCCGGACAGCTTCAAAAAGGGGACGCCGATTGACGCTCTGGTCCTCAATATCGACCCTGAGCAGAGAAAGTTCTCACTGAGCCTGAAGCGGCTTAAGGAAGACCCATGGAAGGGGCTGCTGGAGCGCTACCATGTGGGAGACGTGATCGAAGGTTTTGTTACCAGCATCACCGATTTCGGTGTGTTTGTGGAGATCGAAGAGGGCATTGAAGGTCTCGTGCATCTTTCAGAGCTCGACACGTCTAAAGGAAAGCACCCATCCGAACTCTTCGCCATGGATGACAAAGTCCGGGCAGTTGTTATCCATGTTGACGAAAGGGAAAAGCGCATCGGCCTCTCCGTTAAGGCCTTGAAGAAGATGGAGGATAAGAAGGAGATGGAGGAGTTCCCCACCAAAGAGGAGCCTCGCGGCGCCCTCTCAACGCTCGGTGATTTTTTCGTACCCGCGATAAACAAAAACAACAACGACAAAGAGACATAGGAGGGCGCGTGCCAATCAAGAAGGAATTGCTCGATATCCTATGCTGTCCTCAATGCAAGGGTGACATACGTCTCAACAGATCGGGAGACGGCCTCATCTGTGACAAGTGTAAACTCGTCTATCGGATACAGGATGATATACCGGTTATGCTGATCGATGAGGCGACGCCTCTCAAAGAATAAACATCTCAAAGAGTGGCCCGCGTGCCGGTAGACCTTTTTCTGTTCCTCGTTATTAAACTTTTTCAACAATTCGTGCGTATCCTTCCCGAAACCTGTGCGGCTCGCGTCGGCGCGTTTCTGGGCAGAGTAGCGCAAAGGCTTCTCACGCGGCGAAGAAAGATTGCGCTGGCCAATGTGAGAAAGATAGTAAAAGACATTTCGGATGAACAGGCAAAGAGCATAGTGCGATCCTGTTTTGAGAAGCTAGGCACCAACTTCGTCGAACTACTCCTCGTCCCGTATCTTCCCAAGGAAGATCTCCCAAAGCGATTCCATGTGGAAGGCGTGCCCCACGTGGAGGAGGCAACAAGGCTGAACAAAGGCATATTGGCCCTGGTATTTCACTATGGCAACTGGGAAATCATGGGCATAGCATCCTTTATGATGAAGCAGGAGGTTATAGCGCTGGCCCGGCCTCTGAAGGGGCAAAAATTCCTGCAGGGTTTCATAAACCAGTTGCGCACTGCCACAGGTCTCACGGTTATACCCAACCAGGATACGGCGCGGGACGCCATGAAATACCTGCGGGAAAACAGGATCGTGGCCATCCTCGGCGACCAGAGAGAGAAACGGTCGAAGGGTGTCTACGTGGAACTCTTCGGAGAGAAGGTCCCTACGTCGAAGGGCATAGTGATGCTCGCCATGAGAACGGGCTCGCCCGTAATGCCCGTCTACCTGAGACGCGAGGGATTCTTAAGATACACGATCGTCTTTTGCGAGCCGATCGAGATGGAGAGAAAAGGGAATATCGAGGAGCTGATATATAAGAACGCAAGGAAGATAAATGCGTTTCTGGAGACCCTGATAGCGGCGCATCCGGATGAGTGGTTCTTAGTGCACCGTCGCTGGGGCCGCGACGCCTACTAAATGCTGGGCTGTCTTTTGCGCCTAACTTCGTTGCCTTCGTCGTCGTGGATCCTCAACGTACACAATGTATGCCTCCGGTCCACTCCTCCTCGGCGTCTTGTTATGCATCGAAATCCAGCCCAGCATTGAGATAGTCACGTGACGCCACGACCAAGGTACTAACCTGTGTTACCCAAGGCTCGCAACGCCTCCGGGTACCCGTGGAGTTCTGTCACGGGTGGTGAAGACTTTTACTCGCCGTCAATCGACCGGTTGCACATTGGTCTGCGCCTGCGTAGTCCAGTCCTCGCCTCGTTATCTATCAAAATTCAGCCTGGCATATAAGTTCGGTAATGGGCCTCAGCCGGTGGGGGCATCACTCTTGCGCTCTGGTACAGTGGAAGTTGTACGCGAGGCCGACACCTAACGGTGGAAGTGTGGTCAGTCTTTCAGAAGTATATTGAATCCGGCTTGTTCAAAATGATGGTCCGATGTAAAGGCATCGGTAAGGCCCATGCGATTCATGACGATAAAGCTGGCACAATCAGTGAAGCTCCATTCCTTATCAAGCCGTTCTGAGTACAGCCTCCACGCTTCACCGAAAATCTCTTTGTCGACCCGAACAACCATGGTATTGGCGGAAGACTGGATAAGCGATATTGTCTGAACAGCCGTCTGTCTGAATGGGACCCTGCTTAAGGCGTTGGCGATTTCGACAACGATATAGTCCGTCAGGAGGAATTGCCTAGGTTCCCTGACGAGCTTATTGCGTATTCGTTTGGCCTTTTCGTGCAGGGCATCAGACTTGTTAAGAAGCGCAAGCCATGCGGCTGTATCCACGAAAACCGGCTTTTTCACCCCTTGGGTACCCCGTAGAGGTAGTGGTCGTGTTGCGCTGCAAGATCGGCGATCCCCGTCTCTATGGACAGGTTATCCACCTCCAAGAGGGCGTTGACCTTCTTCCGGCCGGGCTTTTTTGGCTGTGCAGAGGCAAGGATCTCATGTTTGAGGAAGTGTACCAGTTTCAGGATCTTTTTCTGAGCCTCCGGAGGAAGCCCTTCAAGCTCATGGATCAGTCGCTGCTTGACAGTCATGGTACCCTCCCGCCTTTCTGCTAGGTAATTATAACATACGTTTTGATCCATCGATAGATTTTTTGGTGGTTTCTCATGACCCAAACCCCTTGCTTGGGCTGGGAGCCTGTCGAAGAATTAGGCTCATACCTGGTACTGAAAACGAGCATGTTGGCATACGTCCAGGCGTTCGATGCGTTTACCATTTTCGAATCGAGCCCGTTCCTAACAAGAGGCGACGCACACGGGTCTGTCGACATCTCTTCGTAGACGTTTCCTCCCTTTATGTCGTTGCCTGCGCAAGCCCCCACCGACACATCTTCAACAGATTGTGGGTGAGGCAGATGAGTTGCCATTCTCCTCACAGTCATCCCAAACCAGGACACCGCGCGGGACGCCATGAAATACTTGAGGGAGAACAGGATGGTGGCCATCCTTGGCGACCAGAGAGAGAAGCGGTCAAGGGGTGTGTACGTGGAACTCTTCGGAGAGAAGGTCCCTACGTCGAAGGGCGTAGTGATGCTCGCCATGAGGACGGGCTCGCCGGTGATGCCCGTCTACCTGAGACGCGAGGGATTTTTAAGATACACAATCGTCTTTTGCGAGCCGATCGAGATGGAGAGAAAAGGGAATATCGAGGAGCTGATATATTAGAACGCAAGGAAGATAAATGCGTTTCTGGAGACCCTGATAGCGGCGCATCCGGAGGAGTGGTTCTTAGTTCACCGCCGCTGGGGCCGCGACGCATACTAAATGTCAGGCTGAATTTTGCGCCTAACTTCGTTGCCCTTCGGCCCCTCCTACTTCGACGTACCGCCAGGTACGCCTGCGTAGTCCGGACCTCGGATCGCCTCGTTATCCATCAGAATTCATCCTGGCATAGGTCGGGTAATAACCCTGTCACCGTGGGGTGGCGCTGAAGCCTCTTGAGCGATGCCCAAATAGCCTGTACACTGCAAAAACAAGCCGTGGCCGAATAAGAAAAGTCAGCCGAAAAATATGATACGTCATCTCGGGAGATGGTTTGATTCTTCCAAAGTAAGGTTGGGTTTAGGGCTTGGGCCGGTTGCGAAGTACGCCTACAAGTCCTCATTCTATGATAACTCCTGAGACTAACGATTACCGATGGAACTGCTCAAGAGAAAAGGCAGAGCCAAATGACCCTGCCTTTCGTTTCGAAAATTTGAATTTTGTCTAATTCTTAAACTTCCTCCTAACTCCTGCCAAACCGCCCAGGCCGAGACCAAGAAGGATAAGCATACTCGGCTCAGGCACGGAAGTTGTGGTAGTAGTTACGGGGATTAACATACTTTGTTGTGCAGTAGCGGCAGATTCGGTATCACTGGACCATAAGTTCAAGGCCATGATGTTCCGAACAGTTCCCGTATAGTTTCCATCACTGTATATATTGCCTGGATCGGCCGATTGGCCCTGAAACCACCAGATCGCCTGCTGTATCTGTTCCGTTTGTGTAGCGTTCAATGATGATTCATTATCTAAATAATAGTCGTACAGACCTATCGTTTTGGAGGTTATAGCCACACCGGAATTTGCGACAATAGTATGTCCAGAGGCTGTGCCATATAATACAACACTATCAATCGAACCTTTTAAGGTACCATAATTCTGGAATTCACCGGTTTCGGCACAGAATGTATCAAAATTATAGCCATTACCCGTTATGGTAAATGGACCACCACTAAATGAAGATTCATGATTAGGGCCTACAGATATGGTATAGTCCGGCAAGGCCAGACATAGAGATGCCGATACAAGTACCATGCATATTGCCGCTAGGAATATTTTCTTTTTCATTTTTATCCTCCTTCTATTAACCTGCTTATGTGTTTTGTTACTTCCTAAACTTTCTCCTGACTCCTGCCAACCCTATAATACCAAAACCGAGGAGAAGCATGGTGGCGGGTTCAGGGACAGGGACGGCCCTGCCTATTTTGCTCTAAGATATCGACTTTCCTATTTTTTTCTTAGCTTCCAACTCAAGCCGACCAGGCCAGCCACCCCAAGACCGAGTAAGCTCATCGTCGCAGGCTCTGGGACTGTCTCAATCGCGTAACACGGCACTGCCCACACAGCTGCGATCGCCGTTGCTGCAAGGCCGACAAACAACATTCTCATCTTCTCCATCTGGTTTCACCTCCCCTTTATAGACATGTGCTATCAGGTAAAGCATGTCTTATGCCATTTTCTTAGCTGCTTGATATCCTTAATTATTTGCATGTTTGATACTTTTTTGAACGCATATTTTTGTAAGGTTTTCCGACAAAGGGTTCATCCGAATGGTTTAAAAACGGTTTAAGTCAAGAGTTTTAAGCTGGGGCAAAACCAGTATGATTTCATTAAGGAATGTGCCTATTCTTAACGTTGTAAACTTTTCCGACAACGTAGGTTACCCGTTTTTACACTCATTTTTTAGTATGAACAACCCCCCTTTTTTTTATTGATTTCGGGATGAAATGTTGCATTTTGGAGCGAAATTCAAGAGTGAAGACTTCAGCCTGCTATACGTATCTCTGAGGATCTCCCCGGACCTTATCTCGCAGTTTACCTTCAATCCTTCGGCAAGTATGGCTGCCTTATGGAAAGGCTAAGTGCAGTCTACATTCGGTTCGCAGTTGGAACATAACCTTGTAGGTCGTCTAGTGATACCTCCATCTTCTGTTTCCTCCTAGCCTTTTGGTATGTAACTCGGGAATCAAAAATGCATCGAATGCCCGG
>JADGQN010000271.1 GCA_017881765.1 Syntrophobacterales bacterium
GAAGAAGTTAAGCGGGCTGGGTCCTAGCTGTCACGTACTACTGTTCAAGCCCGACTCCCTTGCCCGAAATGAAGAACGCCCATTGTAACATTCGATGGCAGAAGGGTCGTCGATGAGCTGAGATTGTGGAATAGGCATGAGAGCAAGTCAGATCATCACGACAAGACACAGGGGGCGATTGCCTCCGCGCCCCATCATGGTGCCGTGCCGGCCGGGATGAATCGGGCAAGCTTCCCGCGAACCAAGTTTACATCGTCTTTCAGCCTGTACACGTCGGGGAAAAAGGCGAGTGGGACGCGTATGTTGTTAATGGAGGCCTCGATACGGTCGAGCCTGGTTCGCAACCGTTCCCACTCTTCAGGCTGG
Organism: Syntrophobacterales bacterium; assembly: GCA_017881765.1. Lineage (GTDB taxonomy): Bacteria > Desulfobacterota > Syntrophorhabdia > Syntrophorhabdales > WCHB1-27 > JADGQN01. Next base: position 367 of record JADGQN010000271.1, read on the forward strand.
GGGCTTTCGGTCACTTGCATTTCGAGTTCCTTCAGCTCGCGATACCAGCGGTATAATTTGCGGCGGTTCCGCCATCCATATATCGTCGTGACAATATAGATGACAGGACCAAAGAGAAAGGCTATAGGCAACAGCACGATCACGAGGCGGTCGATTATGATTGCCGCCCGAAAAGGAAGGTAATCAAACAGGAAAGGGCGGCCCGATTTGTAGAATCGCTCGGCGTACGTGGAGGAGGGAAAATCCAGCTCTTTCGCCGCAGGGAATTCCCCTCTGCGGTTCACCCAGCCTGCGCTGCTGTGGATCTCTACCGCGGCGTCAAGCAGCAGATAGATGAGAGCGGGGTGGAGGTCCTTGCGAACGACCAGGCTCGTTGTCGCCGCCAGGAGATGAACGTCCTCGGCCGGCAGCTCCTTCGAAAGGGCCAGGATGCCCGCAGGCAGCATGACACGGGAGAGGCTAGGAAAGAGTCGTACGTACGCCTCGGCCCGCCTGAAGTTCATCAGCTTAATAGACGGCGTATAGAGGAGCTCTTTGACGAGGCTGTTGTCCTCGGTGCCGAGGATCATCACGGCGTCCGCCTCACCCTGCAGCAGGGCCTTGTTGGCCGCGGCACCCTGCAGGTCGAGGAGTGTGGTGGGTGGGTCCGCTGCGTCGCTGGCGCGGAGCAGGTCCTTCGCGAACCTGCGTACTCCACTCCCTTCGGCCCCGATGGCGATCTTCTTGCCTTTCAGCTTCGAGAGATCATCCAATACATCGGGGCTGCGGTAGAAGACCCAGAGCGGGGTGTAGCAAATCGCACCGAGAGATACCAGGCTTTTCGCCTCAGCCCGCGATCCCGTTCCATCCTGTACAAAGCCTGCGTCGACGCGGATCGATCTGTCGCTGAGGCGCCTCAAATTTTCGACGGAGCCCGAAGAGGCGAGCAGGTGGAGGTGCACTTTCTCGCGGGACAGGATTTCGCGGTACCGTTCACCGAACAGGGCGTAAGCCCCTCCCTCGACTCCGGTGCTCAAGGTCAAAGTGCTGGGTGGGGGTGGAAGGACGATGTAGCCAATTGCGAAGCAGAGAGCCACGATCAGCAGCCCGATCAGGGCGAGAAGCCCACGATGGCTCAAGAATTCCACCATTCTGCGGCCAACCCTTCTTTCTGAAGACATCCAACCCTCTATCAGGTGAAAGGTGCAGGCACCCCGGCTCGTTAGAAACCCCGTCGTTTTTACCAGCCGGTACTCTGTCCCTGTTTCCTCAGGATTGCCAAGGTTCTTATGGCTCGATCTTCGTCCCTAGCACATTCAGGAACTTCGCCAGCCATTCGGGGTGGGCTGGCCACGCCGGTGCTGTCACAAGTTTGCCATCGACGTGGGCCTTATCTACGGCTATGTCCATCCACTTACCGCCGGCGCTCTTCACCTCCGGTCCGACCGCAGGGTAAGCCGAACAGGCCTTGCCCGCGATCACCCCGGCCGCCGCCAGTACCTGCGCTCCGTGACATATTGAGGCGATGGGCTTGTTTGCGTTGGCGAAGTGGCGCACGGCCTCGATGACCTTCTCGTTCAGACGGAGGTACTCCGGTGCGCGTCCACCGGGGATCACCAGGGCATCATAGGCCTCGGGCCGGATCTCGTCAAACGTACCGTTAAGTGTGAAGTTGTGGCCTGGCTTTTCGCTGTAAGTCTGGTCCCCTTCAAAATCGTGGATTGCCGTGCGAACCTTTTCGCCAGTCTTTTTCCCGGGACAAACCGCGTGCACTGTGTGACCGACCATCAAGAGTGCCTGAAAAGGCACCATTACCTCGTAGTCTTCCACAAAATCGCCGACGATCATCAGAATTTTCTTTGCCGCCATGTTTGGCTCCTTTCTACTGTTTTGGTTATGTCATTCTTCAAGTTAATTCACCCACCCCATTTTCAGGTTAATCCACCCAAGGATGGTACAACATTCCTATTCTTCTATTACCAACTATATACAGCAATTCAAGAATTACAAGTACATTGATTTCCGTTGGTAATAGAGTACAGAACTGTGAGAAAAGAAAATCAATAGTAGGAAGAACGAGATAGGGCCGACTTGATGAACACGCAGCAACAAGACGAGGAAGTAGGATCACCATTTGTAACCGGTCCATGCCTGGTTGACTATGGGACAGAAGAACGAGCTCCTGCCGCGAAATAGACGGAGGAGCTCGTGATTTCTTCGATGTGGATCACGGCCGCGGTCCGTAAACGGGCACGGGTTGACCAACCTCTAACGCCCCGAGGTCAGGAGCTTTCCCTGTGTAATCATCGTTCACGTTGGGGAGGACACAGCCCGCGTCCACTGCAGGGGCATCCGGTTTGAGCGTAAAATCATAGTCCGTGGCCTTGTAGAGGGCCCGGGGGTTGGTGTAATCGGGCGGCGAAACCTTCGTAAATATACTCCAGTCTATGAGCCTGCTGTGCGTGTCCTGGCCCGTGGCCTTGCTGTGCTCGGCCAGAGTGGGGAATTTGCGCACCACACTGGGCTTGTCATAGTCGGCCTGGACTTCGAAGGGAGGAGAGTTCCACTGGAAGGAATACTCTGCTCCGTCATTGGGGCGGAACCCGTTGTAGTCTGATGTAGAGTAATTGGTAAAGGTCCCCACTTCAAAGACTATCTCGGAGGGGATCTGCCCGAGAATCAAGTTGTTCCTGAAATGAAAGTTCGATCCGTTGCCGCTTCCCCCTGAGGTGAGCGCTGCTGCCCTGGAACAGAACGTATTGTGATAATAGATCGCACCCTGCGAGAAATTCCATTTTACAGATCCGGTCCAGTTGTTGTACGCAATATTCCGTATATGGTACGTAGGTCCGGCGAAAGTGGGCTGATTGCTCGTTGCCTGCTGGCTGCTGTTGAAGCAACGGTTGCGGAAGACGCGCATGTTATGTACGGAGCCGTCGGCCTCGAAGCAGTTGTCGGCTACGTGAGTGACATCGTTGTTGTAGAAGTCGTTCGAGACGGGCAGTCTGTCTCGGGGCGTATTCGGATAGCTGTCCGGCAGGCCGTAGGTATCGAAGTCGATCCCGTCGTGGAAGCGGGTCACGTAATTGTGGCAGACCACGTGGCCTGACCCATAGACCTTCACACCGAAGTAAGAGGTGATAGGGGCGGGAAAGCCGGGGAGCTTGTCCCATGGCGGCCCGGTCCATCCCATGAGGTAATCGGGGTTCTCCCTGCCGATCATCACATTATCGGCGATATAGAAATTCTTTGAACCTGAATACTCTGTCCAGACCCCGGCGCCCACGTCCTCGAAACGACATCTCTTGACCGTCAGGCCGCTGGAGCCGGCCACGTTCTTGATGCCTGCCCAGAAAGCGATATTCGTGTTACGGATGGTAAGGCCCTCGAAATAGTTGTAGTCTGCACCCATGACATTGAACAGGTTGTGACAGCCGCCTCCATCGAAAACCACCTCTCCGTCGCCTGCGGCCTTTATCGTAATGGGCTTGTCTGGTGTGCCGTTCACGGTCAGATAATAGGTGCCGTCGAAGGGGGTACCGTAACCGACCGGCGACAGATAACGAAAACGATCATCCTTGTAAGCGCCGGCATGCACCAGGATCGTGTCGCCGGGCTTGACGCGGGGAGCGGAGGCCTTGTTCCAATCATAATGGGAATAACCGGTATAGTAGGCATCAAGGAGTCCTGTAAAGGATGGCGAGGTTTTCGGACCCTTATACCCGAAGGGATAGACGTGATACACGTTTCCACCCGGATAAGGTTTTGGCTCCGGCCTGGTACGGACCGTCACCGTTTTTCTTCCATCACCAGTGACGCCGTCCGAGTCCGACATAACGAACATGCACTCGTACTCCGTATCGGGCTCCAGATCGAATACGCTTCCCGCGAACATGTTCGGGGCCACGTAATGCCACTCCCCGACCGTGGCGTTGAACCTCCCGTGTCTGACCCTCGACACCTCGTTCTTGATGCGGAGAAGGGGAAGGCCCTTTTTCCAGGCAGTATCTCCTTTCTTGCGGTACTGCACCTCTACGGTGGCATTCCGGTTGTCATCGCCCGCTATGTACCACTCGAACCCAAGGTTAATAAGCGTCGGGGGCTCAACGACAAATTCCCCCGGCTTGACTTTGTTCTCGCCTGCCGCAAGTGCAGTGCCCGAACCACAGATGGAAAGGCCTGACAGGAGAAGAAAAGCGAAAGAAATCATGACGACCACGTTCTTTCTTGTTTTCATACCTAGCCTCCTCTTTCGCACTACGCATCCGACTAATTAGGAGTCCGGATAGACCCCGCAACTTGGCCAGCAGATGGACCGGTCGAATATTCCATCTGTAACCTTATCCCCATTATTGCACGGATCTCAAAAATAGCAACTATGTTTTCTTCAGACGGCATCATTACCGAGTGCTAATACGCAACTCCGTGATTAAGTAAGATTTTCAACAGTTCAGAAGTAACGGATGGCCTCTCACGAGCGAGATTCCAATATCTCAATAGCCCACTTTCCCAACCCTTACGCCACTCGAATAATGGATCTTCTCTTTTGCCAGGAGATCGACTCGTTTCAGCAAGGCTGGCACCCGATGAGCACCGTGCATCAACCTGATTATCTCCGATGCCTCATGAGGGTCCACCCCGGCAGATGTCACATACAGAGGCCTTTTGCTACGTCCCCTGAAAACCTCCACACCTGCCGAGTTTCTGTACTTCGATTTCGCAACACCGATGACGAGGATCTTCCCCGAAAAGGACTGAAAGAGATGTTGACCAAGGCCCGGCTGATCTCCGAGCATCGCGTAACCGTCAATGAGCATCTCGTCCGGCGCTCGGTCGAATTGCTCAAAGAGCCTGAGAATGCAGGGAAGCTCACGCCGGTAGAACTGTCCAGGCATGTAAGGCGAAACTGCACCTGTCAGTCCAACAAATTCCGCGACGGATTCTGTGTCTGTATAGTTGCGGAAGAGCACGGCCGCGGCAGATGCACGTTCATCCCCAATGTAGTGGGCATCAAAAGCCGCGATCATTACTCACCTTCTCTTAAGGTTCAACGTCAGTACAAAGCCGGACATAGCCCCTTGTCTTAGGGTACATTGTTGTTGCTTTGCCGGGATCGTTACAGAAGTGTAATCGCTCACGCGCTGCATGGCAAGCAATCTTTGAGGTCGTGAGCGGCGCGGCGGTAAAGCAAACTGACAGGCAGAGATGGCGGTGCTACGGGAGTTCCCTTTGCCCAATTATGGCCGTGGTGGAAGCCCTGGAGCTTCTGTGAGACGTATTCCTCCTCCATCGAGGGGTAAGGCAGCACCCGCTCTGCTTGATTCGCTGTAACGACCCCGCAGCGATACGGACGCTTGTTCCCGCGCTGATAATCAACGGTAGCATCAAGGTAACTTTTGGTCCTGTATGGTTGTTGTGGATATGCAGGTGTCTTTAGGCGTGCAGCTCTTCTGATAACTTAACGATTGGTCTCTTTACGCTCTGCCTCCTTGAGTAGTTGTTTTTTCTTACTCTCCGCTGCCTCTTCCGTAAAGTGCCTGGAGTAGTCTACCAGCACACCCTTGCCGTTTATTGCATGGACCACCCAATGCTTACCCCCGTCAAAAGGGTGCTTGTCGTACAAGACGTTTATGTGCATGGTATATATCCCTAATAGTAGCGGGGATCTTCTGGGAACACAATACGCCAGCGGGCTATTTCATATCGGTCGGAAGGCTTAGCCGTAACGACTTACATGAACGTCGCCAGTTCGATACCCGTTTTCTGTGGCATGGTCTGATCGGTTATTACGAGGTCGAATTCGTGAGGGATTTGCCTGAAGATGGCCAGGGCTTCGTGGCCGGAGGTTGGCTTGATATCTCGAAGTATACTTATCTCGATGTTTTCTCGTAGCGGAAATGCGCAGGAGATGGTAATCTATAAACGGACCGAGAAAAACAGACTAATCGGTCATTCATTGTTCATTGCCGGGAAGGGAAAGGATCGATGGCGACCATAACGGACTTTGAATCATGGCTTGATCGAATTCGTCCGAAAAGCACCATCGATGTTTATTCCCTTTACAGGGCCATCATTGATCAGGAGAATCTTGGTAGGTTTCACTGCCTAAAGAACGATGCACAACTTTTCCTGAGGACCGACAAAACGGATGAAGTCCTTATGCTCGCTTCTGATGAGGCTGTTAAAGAATCTCTCTCCACTCTCAGAAGAAGGTTCAGCATTGAGGGTGATATAAGGGGCTGGTATATAACTCGCAGAGCAATGGAAAGGTATCACGAATAAGAAGGGGCTCAGGCTCAAAACGGCCCTCGATAA
>JADGQN010000272.1 GCA_017881765.1 Syntrophobacterales bacterium
GAGACCTGCAGGCTCGGTGACCCGATCCCCCCGTAGAACGTCAAATCATTCCCCACCGCACGCACATTCTTCAGCAACTCGAACAGATTCCCGGAGAAGATCACGCCCTTGAAGGGCTTTCGCTCTCCGTTCTTGCATATATGCCCCAGGGCGCCCACAGAGAAATCACCCGTAACGGTATTGGCCGTGTGCGTACCCATCAACTCTTCAATGACGATCCCGTCCTGGAAGGCATCAGCCACATCCTCTCGTCCCTTCTCTATGTAAAACCCCCGTGGAGAGCACTTTGGCGGCTCTTTGATGCCGCCCCTGACTCCGTTCCCCGTAGACGGCTTCCCCAACTTGCGTCCATAATAGGTGTCGAAGAGGAAGCCCTGAAAGGCACCCTCTCGCACCAGCGCATTTTCCTGCGATGGGACACCTTCACCATCAAAGGGAAAGCTGCCCATGCCTACCAGTCCTGAATCCGTGATATTCAGAAGAGGCGAAAAACATTGCTGCCCAACCCGCTCCTTGAGCCAAGTCTTGTCTTTGTAAAGGCTCTCCCCGAGAAAGGAGGGCGCAAGAACGGAGAGTATGTCGCATGCGGCGCCGGGCGTCAAAAGCCCCTCATACACGCCCGTCTGCAATACCTTACCACCAAGAAAGGAGATCACTTTTTCAGCGATCCGCCTGCCTAATGATGCGGGCTCCAGTTCGTCGAGCACGTGGCTCCACGACCAGTCATACCAGGAGACTTCTTCCCCGTTTGCCGCAACGGCAAAACCGCCCAACGTGTAGATGGTCTTGTGCGCCTCGGCCTGCAATCCGTTTGCATTGAAAATCGTAGACTCGATTTTCACCTCTTGCAGCTCACAGTTCCGCGTCTGCACGATCCTCTTGTCGTAATCAAGGATGGTCTTTTCCAGCGTGAGCACTCGTGAGGTCTTTTCGCTGTCCGGCGTCTCAAGTCCCGCAGCATCAAGAGCCTGAATCGTGGGATAGGTGCCATACTTCTCGGGAAAGGTCACGTGCTCGTCCGCATCCATGAAGGGAACAAGCGCGACAGCATTCTCCACCAAGGCGGCGGGCGCCTTCTCCCCTGTCTCGTATGTGTATGAGAAAACCAGGCGATGATCTTTTATGGCGCGAAGCGCTATACCCTCTTCTTCCTTCAACACGAGACCATAGAGCTCCCGCTCGAAGCTCTCATACCTCTTTGTCTGTTCTTTGAGAAAGCAGACCTCGTAGCTGTCAAAAGACTTTTTCAACTCATTGACCAGATGCTCTCTTTCAATCATGGCTGCTCTCCAATCGCAATCTTACACCCGTAATTCTGAAAATTTTATTCTCACATCTTTGGTCCGGTTCTTTTCCATCTTAACCTTAACCTTGTGTTGTTAGACCTTTGCCTGCTTTCAGTCCGATGTTTAAAGTCTATGGCTTGATGTCTCTATTTTCAACCGTCGATCTGATGGATGAGGTTTGGGGTCCCGTTTCCAGCATCACGGGTTGCACTAAAGCTTCGTCACCATCGCTATCTCATCACACATGGGAAACTTAGCGCACTTGACGCAATCCGTCCATATCTTTTGAGGCAGCTCTGTCTTGTCGATCGGCCGGAAACCGAACTTGCCGAAGAATTCCTCCTGGTAGGTAAGGAGAAAGACCCGTTCCACACTGAACTCTCGCGCCTCTTTCAGACACGCGTTGACCAGGTCCCGCCCTATACCCCTTTTTCTGAATTCCGGAATCACACACAAGGAGCGTATCTCCGCCAGGTCTTCCCAGCATATGTGCAGGGCGCAGGCGCCTGCGACCTCTCCCTGCTCTTCGCACACGAAGTAATCCCTCATATTGTCGTACAGTTCAGCGAGCGACCGCGAAAGCATTTCTCCTTTGGCTGCGCAGTCATTGATCAGGCGGTGAATCGACTTAATATCGCTAATTCGTGCTTTCCTGAGCATTCTCCAGCATCTCCTCCGCCTGCTCCATTGTTTTCTCCGTGATCTTCACACCGCCAAGCATCCGGGCGATCTCCATTATTCTTTCGTCCCAGGCCAGCTTCCGCACGGCGGTTCTCGTCGATTCCTCTTCCTGATATTTCTCGACGAGAAAGTGGTGGTCGCCAAAGGCAGCAATCTGCGGGAGGTGTGTGATGCAGATGACCTGGCTATTCCGGGCGAGATCGTGCAGCCTCCTCCCAACGATCTCGGCTACCTTTCCCCCTATACCCGCGTCGATCTCGTCAAATATCATGGTCATCCCGTCCGTCCCGCCGACTATGCGCTTGATGGACAGCATCACTCTCGACAGCTCTCCGCCGGACGCAACCTTTCTCAAGGGCCTGAGCGGCTCACCCGGGTTGGCGCTCAGAAGAAACTCGATGTCATCCTTGCCGTCTTCATCGATGTGTCCTTTATCCGAGATTACGATCTTGAAGTTCACACCTTTCATGGAGAGCAGTTCCAGTTCTTTAGCCACCGCTTCCTCGATCTGTTTCGCTCCCTTTCTTCTCTCAGCGGAAAGGTGGTCTGCCCGTTCCGTCAACTCTTTGTCCAACGTGATCCTTCTTTGTTCCAGCTCTTCAAGGTTCGATGAGAGCGTCGAAAGATAGAGGAGGCTGTTTCTGGCCCACTGCTCATACTCTCTGAGCTCTCTATATGTTTTCCCGTACTTTTCCTGGAGACGTCGAATCCTGTGCAGCCTGTCCTCCATTGTCTCCAGCTGATCCGGGTCATAAACAAATATCTTCTCATCCTTCTTTAGTTCGCCAGCTATGTCCTCCACCTCAAAAACGAGCGCCTCGATTCTCTGCCTCAGTTTTTCAACGGCCTCGACCTTACTAAGGGGTTTGAGTGCCGTAACCGCCGTCTTAAGAATGGTATGGGCCGAAACATCATCTTCATAGAGACCCTTGCTCACGTTATCGAGGACCGACCCGATCTTCTCGGCATCTTTGAGAATCGCCAACCGCTCCTTGATAGTCTCCTCTTCACCTTCCTGCACGTTTTCCGTTTCGAGCTCCGCTATCTGAAACTCCAACAGGCTTATCTCCTTTTCGCGTCCCTGCGCCTCGCTCCTCTTCTTGTTGAGGACGGTCACCACCTCCTTGAGATCTGTCACCCGTTCCGACAGAAGCTTGCGCTCTCTTTCCAGCAAAAGAAGGGCATCCAGTATGACGGGATAATTCTCTTTTTTCTGCAGGTCCTGGGACTCCCCCTGGCCGTAGATGCTGGTCAGTTCGCCTCCGAGGCTTTCGAGTTTCTTGCGGGTAACCGGCTGCTCGTTGACGAAAGCCCTTGACCTGCCTTGATCTCCAATGATGCGCTTCAGGATGTACTCATCATCCTGGCGATAGTAATAACCGATTATCTCAGCCTTGTCCGCATTGCACCTGACTACGTCGGACGGCACCTTTGCGTTGATGAGAGTGGACACGGCGTTGATGATGATCGATTTACCCGCGCCGGTCTCTCCCGTAATGACGTTGAGGCCTTCTTTGAACTCGATCTCCAGCTCGTCAATGATGGCAAAATTCTTCACCTTCAAAAAACCAAGCATAGAATTATCTCTCTCCCCACTTGAGTTTTGTACGGAGCACCTCGAAGTACCCCCGTGACTTCGAGGTGATAAGGCTAACGGCATACGGTGATTTCTTGACCGTAACTTCATCTCCGAACTCGAGAGGGAACCCTACCTGCCCATCGAGGGTGAGAATAACCCTTTCGTCTCTGGAGAGCAGGGTCGCCCTGAGCGCAGCCTCTTCCGGTAAAAGTATCGGCCGATTGGTCAGCATGTGCGGACATATCGGCGTCACGACGATGTGTGTGAGAGATGGGTGGAGAATGGGCCCTCCGGCCGCCAGCGAGTAACCCGTTGAGCCTGTTGCTGTCGAGAGAATGAGGCCGTCAGTCCTGTACGTGGTCAGGTACTCGTCGTTCACGAAGGTCTCTATATCAATGATTCTGGCAAGCGCATCTTTGGTGATCACCGCATCGTTGAGCACGGACAGGTCAAAAACAAGCTCTCCTTCACGCGTAACCGCCACACTCAGCATGGTGCGACGTGAAAGGCGATACTGGCCCTGTATAACAGAAGCAAGCATCTCCGGGAGCTCTTCCAGCGATGTCTCGGTGAGGAATCCGAGGCCTCCCAGATTTACCCCGAGGATCGGCACTTCTCTTCCCTTGAGCTGGCGGGCAACGGAAAGCAGCGTACCATCGCCCCCGAGCACGATGATGAGACCGGCACCTTCTCCCACGTGCTCCAGTTCGAATGCTTTCTCGTATCCGAGCTCCAGGGCTGCTTCCTCGTTGAGAAGCACTTCGGTCGTATGACCGAATCTTGCTACGATATCCTGCGCGACAGCGCGTGCGTCTTCTTTTTTTCGCTTACAAACGATGTGGATGCGGTCCACGCTGTTCATTGGGTCCCTGCGCTCCATCCGATCATTAGAGGTATTTCCCTTTCAGGTATATCGCCAGTTCCTTGAGCAGCATAAAGGCGCTCTCAACGGTCCCGGTCTTATCGATGTTGAGAAGGTTACACGTAGCCGGGGCAAGCATGCTGTTCCGCGCGATCAAAGTACGGTCGACCCCCTTGGCCTCAAGCAGGCTCCAGATGCCTTCAAGCCTGCGGGCAAGGCTTATCACGTCCTCGTTTGAGAACTCATCATAGTACGTCGGAACAATCCCCCAGCTGATGATGTTTCCGTTTTCGATGAAGCGTCGCACCGTCTCGTACGTCGCAGCCGTCTCACCAAAAGCAAAGGCATTGAAAGAGACAATCTCCACGGGCAATGAGAAGAGAAAATCCCAGTCGGGCCTTCCGCAGAGATGAATGCCACGCGGCCCTTCGATCCCTTCAAAAAAGCCTGTCAATTCGTTTTTTGCTTTTACGTTATCATACCCGCAGAGAGCGTTAAATATAAACTCCAGGCCGGGATCGTCGACCCAGACAAATGCCCTCTCATTCCGCTGTCTCAACTCCTCCGCCTGCACGTTCACCTTCTTCTGGATAAAGGAGAAGGCCAGGCTCCGTACCTCGTCATTATACGCAATCGGTTTTCCATTCTCGTCGTATATCTTCAACGACAGGCTGACGGGGCTGATCAGCTGGCCCCTTACCGACCTGCAAGCGGAAAGATCACGCGCAAGAAACTCACGGTAGACGAGGGAGAATTGGGGAGAGAGCTTAAAGCGCTCCGGTGAGTCCTCCTGCTCCAGATAGGCGGGTATGTCATCCATGAACTTCTCTGTATTGACGTAAATCCGCTGATTGGCTTCATCGATCACGACACCCGGAAAGTGCTCCATCGCCTGGACGTACATGTCTTCATAATAGGAGAGTTTCGGAAGTTGAGGCCAGAAGGGGATATCCATGGAAAACGCGAGGTCGAGCGCCTTATCCACATCCTCGTGGGGCATTATTCCCATGGCAGTCGTGGCCAGCTCACCGCTGAAACCCAATCTGTCCTTCACATAACATCCTTACCAGAAGAACGCAGCGTTGTCAAAGAACTGCTGTAGAACTGTCAACGCAAAATAGAAATGTCCTATCCTTAGCAAAGTAGAAATGTCCGGTTTACTTACCGTGGTCAGTTTTAGTTGTTGTGCCGACCCGATCATCTCCATCGTTTTGTTCATCCCGTCGCCGTGCTGTGGGAATGTGGTAAGAGTGGAACCTTCTCCCCATTTCCACCGTGCTCTGGTGTTGTCGGTCTCTTGTTCGCGCGCCGTCTCCAGGGGTGATCGGCGGAAGGAATGTGGGCTGTGCTCCTGGAGCAGAACGGAGGTTCTTTCTGTTCCCGTACCGGCCGCTGCATAATTTCGTGGAAGGATACGCAAACACCGCTACAGCGTATGCTCATGGTGCCATCAATGCGGTCCTCCACCATGACCTTCTTTGTCCTGAGCCGATCCTCTATCTGGTAGAGTTTCTTCTCATGCTGTATGGTGTTGTCGTTTTTGAGGGTCCGCTCTGTCTTCACGCAGAGGATGGCGTCAAGATCAAGCCCTTCCGGTAAGCGGTGGAGATTCTCCTTCTTCTTGGGTGGCACGGCAAACCGCCGGCTGTACCGGGGAAGATAGGAGACGAGGAAGGCGTTTGCTTCTTCTATAGCACTGATCCCCTCGAGCCTCATCTCTTTTACCAGTCGGTCCTGGAGAGTGTTGAAGAGCCGTTCGATCCGTCCCTTCGCCTGGGGCGAGTGGGCATGGATAAGCTCGACGCCGAGCTCACCCAAGGCCCTCCCGAATTCGCTCAGGGGTTCTGTCCCGTTCAGCTCGTCTTCCCAAGTTGGCTCTGCGGGCGATTTGTACGTGGTATGCTTATCCAGATAGATGGCCATGGGGAGGCCGTACTTCTTGATGTACCTTCCGAAGCTGTCCATGGCGGGGATGGTTCCTTCATACCCGTAGAACCTGCCGTAGACCCTGCCCGTGGCATCGTCGATGTAGCCCATGAAGACACAGGCCGGACCTCTGCCTTCGAACCAGTCATGATGGGAACCGTCCATCTGCACCATCTCTCCATAGTGGTCTTTTCTCTCCCGCCATTGACGGTGGGCTTTGCGTCGGCGATGTTTCTTCCATGCACCCTCTTCCATGAGCCAGGCGCGTGCCGTCTCGCGGCTGATACTGATCCCTTCGCGCTCTTCGAGCTTCTCG
>JADGQN010000273.1 GCA_017881765.1 Syntrophobacterales bacterium
CGAACACGAGGTAACGACGCATAGCATTGGAGTCTACTAAATTGTCCTGATAAGGGTCAACAAGAACGCAAATGATGGGACCTGCCCCAAGGCTCAGCGCTAGACGAAGAGGCTTCTGTTCCGGCTTTCCCTTGGTAGTGTGGCAATCGTCTTGGTTATTTCTTAATGCCGCATTTGCAGGTATTCCAAGCACACCAGGGATCGACAAATTCTTCCTGAAATCGCGCGCGGGTCCCTGAGCGTGAAGCATCAACATTACAAACGGCATGTGCGCCATGACGTGGTGCATTTCATATAGATGCATTGCTTGCTCGTTCTCGACCGGCACGATGATGTGTCCTGCACCAATGAAGGAGATTGGGCAGAAGGGGACCGTGAAGCTCTGCCGGTTATTCCAAGCACGGAATAACCGGCATAGTTCCAAGTCCCTTATTATTCCAAGTGGTGTAGCGAGGTGCCCTCAAAAGCCCGGTATTAAGGGAGAATATTCCTGACAATACTTGATTTACTCAGCATAATCCTGCTGTCTTCTTCTTTTGATTCCAAATTCAAAGAAGGAGGAGACAGACATGATCGATCAGTTCTATGCAGACCCGTTATCATTGGAGCGTTTGCGTTTTGGTCCACTCGGCAGTTACATCGACACGTTCGCTCAGGTTCTCTCGGCACAGGGTTACGCCCGGTCAACCGCCAAGGTGAAGATCCGGGAAGTCGCCGGTTTGAGCCGTTGGCTCCACAGAAGACGGCTTGGCGTGGAGGCCCTGGATGAACAGAGCGTCTCGGAGTTTCTCCGGTATTGGTGTCGTCGGGGGCTGTGCCGCCGTGGTACTGCCCATACCTTACAAGGGTTGCTCAGGCACTTGCGTTCGACGGGCGTCAGCAGGTTGCTCGCTTCTGAGATTGAGGATAGTGCCTTTCACGCTATCGAGAGGGATTTCGCGCGGTACCTTACGCAAGAGCGTGGCCTCACGCAGGCAACCTTGGACAACTACCTCCCGACAGCCCGCGCGTTTCTGTCCGCATGTTTCGGCAATGGACCTCTCGCGCTGAACAAACTCGATCCACAGAACATCACCCGGTTTATGTTACGCCATGCACATAAGGTGAGTCCGAAACGTGCCCAGCTGATGGCAAGTGGCCTTCGCAGCTTCTTCCGCTTTCTCTATCAGCGAGGAGAGATCGCGAGGGACCTGGCCACTTCCGTTCCCACGGTGGCCAACTGGCGGTTGTCAGAACTCCCGAAGTTTATTGAGCCGGAGCACGTCGAGCGCCTGCTCAAGGCTTGCCGTCAGGATACGCCATCAGGCCAACGCGACTACACGATCCTGCTCCTCCTGGCGCGGCTCGGCCTGCGTGCCGGAGAAGTGGTGCACCTGGAGCTGGACGACATTGATTGGGAAAAGGGAGAGATCAGCGTCCGGGGCAAGAGTGTCCGGCAAGACCGGCTCCCCATCCCCCAGGATGTGGGCGAGGCCCTGGCGAGGTATTTACACCAAGGCCGCCCTCGCTGCCCGTCGCGGAGGGTATTCATTCGCCTGAAAGCACCGCGACAAGGGTTTACCGGTTCCGCTGCTGTCGATGACGTTTTCCGCAGGGCCCTTGGCCGGGCCGGGCTTTCTCTTGCACGTAAAGGCTCCCACCTCCTGCGCCACGGCCTGGCCACCCGGATGCTCCGCGGGGGTGCAACGCTTGCGGAGATCGGGGAGATCCTGCGCCATCAACTTCCCAGCACGACAGAGATCTATGCCAAGGTCGACGTGGCAGCCTTGCGTGCTCTCGCCCTGCCGTGGAAAGGAGGCGCGCGATGAAGGAGCTACGCACTACGCTCAAAGAGTACCTGAAGGTACGGCGGATGTTCGGGTTCAAGCTGCGCATAGCGGGCAGTTTGCTCCAAAAGTTTGTCAGCTATGCGGAGAAGGAAGGCGCTTCATTCATCACCAGAGAGCTGGCCGTGCAATGGGCCACCCAGCCGAAAAACTGCCAGCCATGCCAATGGGCGAACCGGCTCAGTATGGTACGGACCTTTGCCCGTCACGTGAGCGCCATGGACCCGAGGACCGAGATCCCCCCTGAAGGCCTCCTTCCCCACCGCTTTCATCGCAAGGGCCCCTACCTTTACACGGACGAGGAGATCGCGCGCCTGATCGAGGCGGCGCGACAACTCCCGTCACCGCGGGGACTGCGGGCCGCAACGTATGCCACCCTGTTCGGGCTGCTTGCGGTCACCGGCATGCGGATGAGCGAACCCATCGCTCTTGACCGTGACGCTGCGGATCTCACCCGGGGGATACTCACGGTCCGCCGCACCAAGTTCGGTAAGACAAGAATCGTTCCGATCCATGCCTCCACCCTGGAGGAACTCCGGCACTATGCCGAGCTTCGGGACCAACTCTGTCCGCGGGTACAAACCCCAAGC
Organism: Syntrophobacterales bacterium; assembly: GCA_017881765.1. Classification (GTDB taxonomy): domain Bacteria; phylum Desulfobacterota; class Syntrophorhabdia; order Syntrophorhabdales; family WCHB1-27; genus JADGQN01. Next base: position 2,417 of record JADGQN010000273.1, read on the forward strand.
TTCTTTATTGCCGAACGGGGTACCCGGCTGACCGAATGCAGCGTGCGCTGGACCTTTGTCCAGCTGTCACGCGAGATAGGGTTGCGGGGTCCTGAGGATAGCCGTGGCCCGAGGCTCCACGACCTTCGGCACGGATTTGCCGTCGAGACGCTCATCCGGTGGTATCGCGCCGGGGTCGACGTCGAAAAGCACCTGCCGGAACTGAGCACCTATCTCGGTCACGTCCACGTCCATGACACCTACTGGTATATCACGGCCGTCCCCGAGCTTTTGCGACTTGCCACGCTTCGTCTTGAAAAGAAAGGAGGAAAACTGTGATGAAAACCGAGAACGAGTTCCCCGCTTTACTTCAGGCATTCTTCACCGACCGTCTTTGCCACCAGCGGCAGGCAAGCCCTTATACCATTGCCAGTTACCGGGATACCTTCCGTCTGCTCCTCGGGTTTGCCGAGCGACGCTTGAAAAAGGCGCCGTCAGCGCTGCTGATCACTGATCTCGATACCCCTTTCCTCGGCGCGTTCCTCGATCATCTGGAGGAAGAGCGCGGCAATACCGCCCGCAGCCGCAATGTCCGTCTCGCGGCCCTTCATTCGTTTTTCCGCTACGTGGCCCTCCACAAGCCAGACATGAGCGCCTTGGCGCAACGCGTCCTGGCGCTGCCGTCGAAGCGGTATCACCGCAAGGAGATCCATTTTTTGACACGGCCCGAGATCGAGGCTCTTTTGGCAGTACCTGATCAACGCACGTGGGCAGGCCGCCGGGACCACGCACTGCTCCTCGTCGCCGTACAGACAGGACTGAGGGTTTCGGAGTTGATCGGGCTTTGCTGCCAGGACGTTGTCCTCGGCACCGGCGCCCACCTTCAGTGCACCGGTAAAGGACGGAAGGAGCGCTCTACTCCTCTTCGCAGGGAGGCCGTTGCCGTGTTACGTGCGTGGCTCCGTGAACGTAACGGACAGCCTACCGATCCCGTGTTTCCCAACGCACGAGGCCATGCGCTGAGTCCGGAAGGAGTCGAGTATCTTCTGGACAAACATACCACAGCTGCCCGCGAAAACTGTCCATCCCTGGAAAAGAAGCGCGTCACACCCCATGTACTTCGACACACGGTTGCCATGGAGCTCCTGCAACACGGCGTAGACCGCTCGGTAATCGCCCTTTGGCTTGGTCATGAATCGACGGAGACCACCCAGATGTATCTCCATGCCGATCTTGCAGCCAAGGAGAAGGCCCTCGCCAAAGCCGCACCGTTCGGTATAAAGATACGCCGCTACCGGCCCGACGACAAACTTCTCGCCTTTCTCAAGAGCCTCTGATTATGCTGAGTAAGATAGGCTGCAAGGCCAGAGATACGCCGACTTTCGAGGGCTACTTGGAATAATAAGGGACTTGGAACTATGGCGCAGATCGTGAAAAAGATGCCTCATCAGTCTGGAGACCCAGCCCCTGTCTACAAGCAGCTGACGGACGTTTTGGAGCAGCTGGTCCGGACAGACGAAGTGAAGAACTTCCGGAGTGGGTGAGGGAGAAACGCCCACGGCGGCGAAGAGGCTGACTATTTCTTCTTGCGTGCTGCCAACAGTTCGAAGTACTTGTCGCGATCCATGCGGGCCGTTCTCATGTTGGATTTGATGATGTCGACATCAATGCTAGTGTACGTGGGGATTATAACGGGCCGGGCGCAGCCTTCCTTGACGTATGATCTGTGAGACCCTACCTGCCGCTCAAAAACGAAACCAAACTTAAGAAATATCTGCTCGAGGACTTTCCAGTGGACCGGGGTTAGGCGCGGCATGCGGCGGCGCAACTGCCCTTAGCATGGAGAGGGATGGGGACGGTAATGCTCTTGCCCCTCGCCTGGGCCCTTGCGGGTTTCGCTCCGGCAGCGAAACCGCATTCCTTGAGCGCTTCATCCAGGGTCCCCCGCTCGTAGCAGCTGATGAGAAACACTTTCAGCGCTTCCCCGAGGTTCTTCTCGGCCTCCTCTTCGGTCTGCCCCTGGGAAAACACGTCAAGGCACGGGCACGAGGAAACATAGACCTTAGCCTTCTTTTTGACCGTAACGGGTAGGGTGAGGCTGAAAAGTGCTCTCATTTTTATAAATCCCCTTCCGTTAATTATCCATCAGATCAGACCTCGGTGTCAACCAGCATACGCATCTAATATCGGCCCTCCTGGCAAAAAGCAAAGGGCGGCCGGGCGGGGGGTAGAAGGAGCCAGTTCCGACGTCGGTTCCGTATGCCCCCGCCGAGGACCTTCGATCCGGTCACGATTGAGAGGCAATCCCTTTGCGAGGCTTCGCGCGTGACGTGCGTTTCGATCCTCGCGAGGGTCATAGTGGCACCCCTCCTCGAATAACATGCCCTAAGGACCTCGAACGAAAAGAGCAGCCTGGCTGCTAGGGCGCTGTGCGCCCCGTAGATAACTCTTGAAAGTCACTTCACATTGACCTCTTCGTCTCTCATAGGTAACAATGGGGTGTGTGGTTTCTCTATCTCGATGAAAGCGGGGATTTGGGTTTCGACTTCGTGAACAAGAAGCCCTCCCGGTTCTTTGTTATAACGATTCTCGCCGTTGAAGGGCAGGACGCAAACCGTCAGCTAATCAAGGCGGTCAAGAAAACGATCCGAAGAAAGCTCAACCCTCGGGGGAAGAGAAGCCGGATTGCCGAAGAACTGAAGGGAACCGGTAACACGCTCGAGGTGAAGAGGTATTTCTATGAGCAGGTACAGGACATTGATTTCAAGCTCTACACGATCATCCTCAATAAGAGGCGTGTGTTTGAAAACCTTGCAGATCACAAGACCCGGGTCTATAACTATGTCTCCCGGATCCTCCTGGAAAAAATCCCGCTCGACCAGGCTATGGTAAAGGTCGACCTGATCATTGACAGATCAAAAGGTAAACCGGAGATTTTGGACTTCAACAGCTACATCCGGAGCCAGCTCGAGGCGAGGATACATCCCACCGTGCCACTCTACATCAGCCATTATGACTCACGAGAACACGGAGGCCTGCAAGCAGTCGACATGTTCAGCTATGGGATCTTTGAAGGGTACGAGAAGAAGAGATGGGCTTGGTTCAACGTCTTTGAGGAGAAGATCGCCTTCAGTACGGTTTAGCTAGCAGGATAAAAAAAGAGAGCGTGCCTTACGGGCTCGTGGTGCCATGACTCTGGCCAACCGATGGATGGGAACATCATGGCAGCCCGCAACGGACTTATCGCTCACATTCAGTATAGCACGTATTGCATTTATGTCAAGTTTTCCCCATCAGTGAGGGTCAACCCCACCCGGTTAACCCGGCACATTTCGGCCTCGTTCATATCTGCTTTATCGGCTGAGGCTAGGCGGTGTTAAGGATCTGCCCAAGACCCGGCGATTTACGGCGGTCCCAATCGCAACCAAGCCGGGGGTATTGGACATCTCATTCTGGAGCTGCAGGGGAGTCGGGGCGTTCCGCCTCGAGCGAGTGCCCGGCGGCGATATGATTATCCCACAGGGAAAAGGACTTCGGCTCACTGTACCAAAATTGTGCCAGAAGGCGTCTGAAAGGACCGAAAGCGATAGAAAATATCGGAAAGGATGAAAACCTATTTCCCCTGACTACGACGGGGGTTCTGTCACAAATCCAAGCCAGAACCCAATCTTTGAAACATGTCTTAAAAAGTCTCTTTTAGCATTTTGAGTCCGGCGCGTCTGCCTGTTCCACCACTCCGGCTTAAGTTGTCTCTTAAGAATATGAAATTCTATAAGTGAAATCAAGAAAATAGCGCACGCCTGACAGCAGAGGCGCGGTTGCACTGTCCTGGCCGAAGACTAAGGGCTGATCGCTGACGGCTCGTTGTCAAGAAAAAGAAAGGGGGCCGAACAGGCCCCCTTTTGAGAACAGAGATGAAAATCTTAGAAGAAATACTGAGCGGCGAACCTGACCGAATTGTTGTCCCCATAGCTCGTGAGGGAGCCGCCGGCCGCCGTCGACTGCGCGTACAGGTTCCTTCCGTAGCCCGACGTGGTATACGTATACTCGAGACCAAGCCTGACAGCGGGATTCGGGTCATAGACCAAGTTCACAACATACTGCTGTTCCCGCTCAACCGCGCCCGGGCTGATCGCGTTCTTCCGGTTCTGGCTCAGGTTGTATCTTACCTGGCCATAGTAGAAGCTTGCCCAGACCGTGTCGGTGAAGTAGAAGGAAAGCTGTCCCCATCCACCGGTCGCGGT
>JADGQN010000041.1 GCA_017881765.1 Syntrophobacterales bacterium
CCCTTGTAGTTCGTGCGCGAACGGAAAAGATGCACGCCGGCGTAAGCGTCAAATACTACGGTGATTTTTGCGCCTTTCTCCTTGCGGTACTCGACGAGTTGATCCAAGAGGTAGTCGCGCGCGAGCCCTGGGTCCGCGGGGCCGAACATCCCCGCAAGCGAAGTTCTACCGATGTAATTGTAGCCGTCTATGAGAAGATGAGGAGGCATATACCAACAGGGTCATGGGTCAAAAAAGTCTCACGCAAAAATCAACAAAGGATTGGAGCTGGTATCACAAACTTCTTTTGTGGTTGTCTGTGGCTTACCCCTGACCCGTGCCCCATGACCCTTGACCCTAGTTTTACAGGTACGTCAGCCACTTATGGTACTCCGGGTGCATGCCCCGGGCCGTTTCAAAAAATTTCTTCTGAATCTGCGACGTGACGGGACCTGGCTTTCCTGCTCCAATCATCCGGCCGTCTACTTCCCGCACCGGGGTCACTTCCGCGGCTGTGCCCGTGAAAAAGCACTCGTCCGCAAGGTACAGCTCATCTCTGGTGAAGCGCTCTTCCGTCACATCGAAGCCCATATACCGGGCCAGTGAAAGCGCGGCGCCCCTCGTGATACCCGGCAAAATGGAGGTGAGAGGGGTTGTTTTTATCCTTCCTTTTTTGACTATAAAAATATTCTCCCCGCTCGCTTCGGAGACGTATCCCTCTGTATCGAGCATAATGGCTTCGTCGAATCCGAGCGCTACCACTTCTCGCTTTGCCATGATGGAATTTACATAATTGCCGACAATCTTGCCTTTGGTCATGCCCGCATTGACGTGGTGGCGTGTGAAGGAAGATATCTTGGCACGGATGCCCTTTTGCAGACCTTCGTCACCCAGGTAGGCTCCCCAGACCCACGCAATGATCGATACCCGCACCTTCGGATCCTTCACATAAAGACCCAATTGATCGTCACCCACAAAGACGACAGGTCGGATGTAGCACTCCTCGAAACCGTTTACCTTGACGATCTCTTTGCACACCTGCGTGAGTTCCTGCTTCTCAAACGGTATCTTGAGATCAGCGATGTGGGCTGAGTCGTAAAGCCTCTCTATGTGAGCATCGAGCATCAGAATCGCACTTCTCCCGTCGTGGCACTTGTAGCAACGGATCCCCTCGAAGACCCCCCATCCGTAATGGATCGTATGGGTACAGACATGGACCATGGCCTCATCCCAACCAACAAATTTCCCATCCAACCAGATCTTGTCAGCCTTCATTGCCCTTCCGGACCCCCTTCTCGTAACGGTCTCTAAGAATCCTGTCGAGAATCCCGTTTATAAAATCCTTCGAATCCTCGCTGCCGAACTTTTTTCCCAGTTCAATTGCCTCGTCGATCGCCACCTTCGGGGGAACATCCGGCGAAAAGAGCATCTCGTAAGCGCCTATTCTAAGGATATTCTTATCCACATAAGTGAATCGGCTGAGCTTCCAGTGCTCCGATGCCTTTTCGATGTATTGGTCCAGACGTTCTCGTTCGCTGGTGATCCTGACTAGCAGAAAACGTGAATAGTCAAAAATCTCTTTCTGGTAAGGGAAGATCTCGCAGTACTTTCGTAACGCAGTCTCCGCGTCATCTCCGTCTACCTCCGTCTGATAGAGCATCTTCAGCGCTAGTTCTCGTGCCTTCCTTCTCCGCAAAAAGCCTGTTCCTTTGGATTTTTATATCCTTCTGATGCTAGATTTTATTTTTCAATAGGTTGACCATTTCAATCGCTGTCATGGCAGCATCAAAGCCTTTATTCCCGGCCTTGGTCCCGGCCCTTTCAATCGCCTGTTCGATGGTCTCCGTGGTCAATATTCCGAAAGATATCGGTTTTTCGCTTTCGAGCGAAACCATAGCAATGCCCTTGGCCACCTCTGACGCAATATAATGAAAGTGGGGTGTCCCCCCTTTAATCACCGCACCGAGGCAGATAATGGCGTCGACCTCTTTCTTCCTGGCCAATCTCTTTGCGACGAGCGGTATCTCGAACGCGCCCGGCACCTTGTATATATCGATCACCTTTTCATCGGCGCCGTGCCGCTTCAGCGCGTCGAGAGCGCCTTCGAGGAGCCTCTCCGAGACAAAACTGTTGAACCTGCTCACCACGATCGCAAACCGAAATCCCTTGGCTTCCAGCTTCCCCTCGTATGTCATACGCCACCTCAAATGTTATTAAAAATATGGCCGAGCTTTTCTTGTTTCGTCTTCAGGTAATGAATATTGTCCTCGGTGGGTTCAACCTCCAGAGGCACGCGTTCGACGACCGAAAGCCCGTATCCTTCCAGGCCTTTGATCTTCCTGGGATTATTCGTGATCAGCCTCATTTTGCGGATGCCCAGGTCGTTCAGGATCTGCGCGCCGATCCCGTAGTCCCTGAGATCGGCCTGGAATCCTAAATCCTCGTTCGCCTCTACCGTGTCCCTTCCTTCGTCCTGTAAATTGTATGCCTTGATCTTATTCAAGAGGCCTATGCCCCTCCCCTCCTGGCGCATATAGAGCAGAACGCCCTTTCCTTCTTTCTCAATCATCGACATGGCGGCATGCAACTGTTCGCCGCAATCGCACCTCATCGAGTGAAAAACGTCTCCCGTCAGGCACTCGGAGTGGACCCTCACCAGCACCACATCGCCCTCATTGATCTCGCCCTGGACTAAAGCCACGTGTTCCTTGCCGTCCACCTCGTTCTCATACCCGACGAGCCTGAATTCACCGGCATCGCGAGTGGGCAGACGCGCGTCGACAACTCTTCTGACAAACTTTTCAGCCCTCATCTTGTACTTGATGAGGTCGGCGATGGTAACGATCTTCAGCCCATGCTTTTCGGCGAAAACCTCCAGGTCGGGAAGCCTCGCCATGCGCCCGTCTTCGTTCATTACCTCACAGATGACGCCCGCCGGCTTCAGCCCGGCGAGTCGAGAAAGATCAACGGAGGCTTCCGTATGACCCACTCTGACCAGCACACCGCCTTGCCTCGCGATCAACGGAAATATGTGTCCCGGACGGGAAAGGTCCTCGGCCTGAGTTTTGTCATCAATGGCGGTCAGTATGGTTGTAGACCGGTCATACGCCGATATTCCGGTGCTCACGCCATGCCGTGCTTCGATGGAAACGGTAAATGCAGTCCTGTACGGAGAGGTGTTATCCCTCACCATCAGCGGAAGCCTGAGCTGTTTCGCCCTCTCTTCCGTCAAGGAAAGGCAGATCAGTCCGCACGCATAACGAGCCATAAAGTTGATGGCTTCCGGCGTGGCCTTTTCAGCCGCCATCATCACATCGCCCTCATTCTCACGGTCCTCATCATCGACGATGATAACCATCTTACCGTTTCTGATATCCTCAAGGGCTTTTACAACAGGTGCTATAGCCATATTTCACTTCCCTCTTATATAGCCGTATGTATAAAGGAAATCGAGATCGATCCCGCTTCCTCTTTCGGCCGTCAGGAATTTCTCAACGTAACGGCCAAGAATATCAGTCTCGATGTTTACCTTATCGCCTGGGACCTTGAGTCCTATGGTAGTCTTAGAGACCGTATACGGGATTATATTAACCGTAAATGTAGTATCACTTTGCTCGTTTACTGTCAAGCTTATTCCATCCACTGAAACCGAGCCTTTCCGGACGATATACCTTGCGGTTTCCTTAGGTACGCCAATCGTGTAGACCATCGAATCACCAGCCTTCTTGATCGCTTCGATCCGGCCGACGCCGTCCACATGACCCATCACGATGTGCCCCCCCAGCCTGGAATCAGTCCGCATAGCCCTCTCCAGATTGACCCTGTCATTGACGGATTTGTCATTGAGCGTGGTCGCGCCAAGTGTTTCGAAAGAGGCATCCGCATGAAAAGTATCCCGCTCCATGCCGGTGACCGTGAGACAGACTCCATCGACCGCAATGCTGTCTCCTTCACCGATAAGGGAGAGGCCCGTGCGGACCGAGAACTCCCACCGTCCGCTCATCTTACCGATGGCAGCGATCGTGCCGATATCCTCAACTATCCCGGTGAACATATCCTTCCACGCAGATATCCTCTTTAAGCCTCCTGACCGAGGTGATATCTATCCGGCAGGCATCCTTCAAGAAATCAATCCCCTTCCCTCCGATGAGGCTCGGGGCGCTCTTGCCGCCGATCAGCTTTGGTGCATAAAAGATCACAATCTTATCGGCAAGCCCATCACCGATGAAACAGCTGTTCAGCTCTCCACCGCCCTCAACGAGCACGCTCGTGATCTCCCGTTGCCAGAGTTCCTTGCACACGGCCGAAAGCGCCAGTCTGCCATTTTCTCCGGCGGCGACCCGCACGACCTCAATGCCCATCGACTTCAAACGGCTCTCCTTGTCCTGTCTCGAATCGGGAAGGGTGAATACAAGCGTCCTGAATTTACCGGCCGTCTTCACGAGCTCACACGACGGGGGTATGCGCAGCTTCGAGTCAAGCACAATACGCACGGGATACCGTTTCGGCTTGCTCACTCTAGGGAGCAGCAGAGGGTTGTCCAGAATGACGGTATTAATGCCGACCATGATCCCATCCATCACCACACGCAACTGGTTCGCGTACTCTCTCGATTCCTCATTCGATATCCACTTTGACTCGCCGGTTCTCGTGGCGATCTTGCCGTCGAGACTCATGGCGCCCTTCACAACAAAGAAGGGGCGTTTTTTCTCCACGAACGTAATGAAGGCCTCATTCAGCATCCTGGCCTCGCGCTCAAGCAATCCCACTTTCACGTCGATGCCCGCTTTCTTGAGCATCCCTATACTTCTGCCATTCACAATCGGGTTTGGGTCTTGCATTGCTACAACGACTTTTTTCAGACCCGCGCTGATGATGCTATTCACGCAGGGAGGTGTCTTCCCTGTGTGACAGCATGGTTCCAGATTGAGGATCAGCGTGCCTCCGCGTGCACGCTGCCCTGCTTTTTCCAGCGCAACGATTTCCGCATGAGCCTCTCCGGCCTTGCGGTGGTAACCTTCACCAACGACCTTACCACCCTTCACCACAACTGCACCGACCATGGGATTGGGAGAGGTTGTCCCAAGACCGCGTTTTGCCAGGGTGATGGCTCTGCGCATGTACTCTGCTTCCGTCATTTCTCTCCCTTCTTGAGAAGGAGGTCCTTCAGTTCCTCCATGAATTCCGTAATGTCTTTGAATTGCCTGTAGACCGAGGCGAAACGGACAAAAGCAACTTCATCCAGCATTTTCAGTTCATCCATGACCATCTGTCCGATCTCTGTGCTCTTGATCTCTTTTTCACCTCTTTCACTCAAACCGTACTCGATACGGGAGAGTATTCTATCGAGGTTTGCGACAGCGACAGGCCGTTTTTCGCATGCCTTTTTCAGGCCATTCAGGATCTTCGTGCGATCGAAAACCTCGCGCCTCCCATCCTTCTTGATCACGAGCGGAAGGCCTTCCTCGATGGTCTCCACGGTTGAGAACCGCTTACCGCACTTGAGACACTCGCGTCGCCTCCGGATTGTGTCCATCTCCTTGCTGGTGCGGGAGTCGAGCACTTTACTCTCTACGTAATCGCAAAAGGGACACTTCATAAAAACACTTTTAACTGTTCTATTATTATACCCGATTCCTCAATCAACCGTGAAGCAAGATCATCCGGATACCCCTCAAGGTAGAATATCCTTGGGAGACCCGCATTGATGATCATCTTGACACATATGGAACAAGGAAGATGTGTCGAATAGATGTCCGCTCCCTTGATTGGCACCCCATGATAGGCGGCCTGGATAATCGCATTCTGTTCGGCATGGAGTCCGCGGCAGAGCTCGTGCCGCTCGCCTGAGACAACATTTTGCTGCTCCCTCACGCAACCGACATCCTCACAATGGGCCAGGCCCATGGGAGGGCCGTTATAGCCCGTCGAGAGGATTCTCTTCTCTTTGACGATGACAGCGCCCACACTCCGCCGTAAGCACGTGGACCTCATGGAGACAATACGCGCTATCTCCATGAAATAAGAGTTCCAGTCAGGCCGAGTTTTCGTCATTGGGATAAGACGGACGGATAGAAGGGAAAGCCCTTGCAGAGCCCTTTGACACGCTCCAGCATCGTCCGATGGACACCCTCGTTCTCAGGATCTTTCAAGACCGTATCGATCATGTCAGCTACCGTGCCCATCGCCTCTTCCTTCATGCCCCTGGTGGTGATGGCCGGGGTGCCGATCCGTATACCGCTTGCCGTATTCGGACCTCTCGTGTCAAAGGGGATAAGGTTCTTGTTCACCATGATACCGCTGAGTTCCAAAGCCCTTTCCGCCCCCATGCCTGTAATCCTCTTGTCGGAAAGGTCCACCAGAAAGAGATGGTTGTCCGTGCCTCCCGATACGATGCGGTATCCTTTACTTGCAAGGCAGCTTGCAAGATGACGCGCATTCTTTATGATCTGTTCCTGATAAGCCCTGAACTCCGGTGCCATGGCATTCTTCAAGGCAACCGCCTTAGCTGCGACAACGTGCATGAGGGGGCCGCCCTGGGTGCCCGGAAATACCGCCTGGTCGATTGCTTTGGCAAACTCCTTCTTGCACAGGATCAGGCCTCCCCTCGGCCCACGCAGCGTTTTGTGTGTCGTCGTACTCACAATATGTGCATAGGGTATCGGGCTCGGGTGCAATCCCGTGGCAACAGCACCTGCAATGTGGGCCATATCAACGAAGAGATAGGCTCCCGCTTCATCGGCAATCGTTCTGAAGCGCTCAAAATCGAGAATCCGTGAGTACGCGCTGGCGCCGGCGATGATCATCCGGGGCCTCTCTTTCAGCGCGATCTCTCTCACCTCATCGTAATCGATCCGCTCGCTCTCCTTTGAAACGGTGTAAAAGACCGGCTTGTAGAATCTTCCGGAGTAATTTGCCGAAGCGCCGTGCGTCAAATGACCACCGTGGGCAAGGCTCATTCCCAGAACCTTGTCGCCCACGTTGAGCAAAGCGTACATCACTGCCATATTCGCGCTTGAGCCGGAGTGAGACTGAACGTTTGCGTGTTCGGCACCGAAGAGCGTACAGGCCCGCTCGATTGCCAGCCGCTCGATTCCATCCAGGAACTGGCACCCGCCGTAGTACCGCCGGTCAGGATATCCTTCAGCATACTTATTCGTCAGGATACTTCCCTGGACCTCGAGGATCGCCCCATTCACATAATTCTCGGAAGCGATCAGGATAATGCTGTACTCCAACCGTTCCAGTTCCTTCCGGATCAGGTCGTACACTTCACTATCCGTTGTTTTCAGGGATTCCATCATCTGGTTTATCTAGTTTCTCTGGTTTATCGCGTCCATCGTCCCAGCGCGTAGCGCGGTCGTCCCAGCCGCAGGCGGTCGTCCATCGGATTATTTCTTGCAGCACTCTTCTTCGAGCTTGTCTATCTTCTCCAGCCTCGCCGCGTGACGTCCGCCTTGAAAAGGCTCTGCAAGCCAAGCCTTCAACATTTCTGCCGCGAGGCCCTTGCCTGTTACCCTGCCGCCCAGCACGATCACGTTGGCGTCCACATGGCGTCTGCTTTGTATAGCAGTAAACAGGTCATGCACCAAGGCCGCCCTCACGCCTCGTATCTTGTTCGCGGTGATCGACATGCCCACACCTGTCCCGCAAACGAGCATACCCCGGTCCACGTGCCCTTCCGATACAAGACGCGCCACCCGTATCCCGAAGTCCGGATAATCGACGGAGTCTTCACTTTCCGTGCCCACGTCGATAATGGTCTGCTTCTCTTTCTCGAGGATGTCTTTGAGGTATGCCTTTAGCTCGAAGCCCGCATGATCCGATCCTATGGCGACCTTCACGATTCGAAGCTCCGGAAAAGAAGGGTAGCATTCGTTCCGCCAAAGCCAAAAGAATTGGAGAGTGCGACGTTCATGGCCTGTTTACGCGCCACATTCGGCACAAAATCAAGATCACATTCCGGATCAGGCTCTTCGTAGTTAATAGTGGGCGGACAGATCTGATCCCTGAGACTCAGAATGGAGAATACCGCCTCTATCGCCCCGGCTGCACCCAGAAGATGGCCGGTCATCGACTTGGTGGAGCTTACGGGAATCTTCTTTGCCCGCTCACCGAATACCTTTTTGATGGCGAGCGTTTCGGTGTAATCGTTCAACTGTGTTGATGTGCCATGGGCATTAATGTAGTCGACCTCGTCCGCCGTCAGCTTGGCGTCGTTCAGTGCCATCTTTATACAGCGCACGAAACCTTCTCCATCGGGCGCCGGTGCCGTGATGTGGTGAGCATCGGCATTATAGCCATATCCTATAACCTCGGCATAGATTCTTGCCCCCCGAGCGCGGGCATGTTCCAGTTCCTCCAGAACCACGATGCCCGAACCTTCCGCAACCACAAATCCGTCCCTGTTCTTTTCAAACGGCCGGGACGCTTTTTCCGGCTCACTGTTCCTCGTCGAAAGCGCCTTCATGGCATTGAAGCCGCCCACGGTCAGCGGTGTGAGATTAGCTTCTGTTCCGCCCGCAACCATGACGTCCGCATCGCCATACTGGATGATCCTGGAGGCATCACCGATACAATGCGCCCCTGTGGCACAGGCCGTGACGATGGAAAGATTCGGCCCCTTTAAGCCGTGCTGCATGGCTATCTGTCCGGGGGCCATGTTGGCAATGAGCATCGGGATAAAAAATGGAGTAATTCTGTCCGGGCCGCGCTCCATCAGCACCTGATGGTATTTCTCTATGGTTGGCAGGCCGCCAAGGCCAGTGCCCACGACGACACCAACCCGGTCGCTCTGCTCTTTTGTCATATCCAGCTTAGCATTATTGATGGCAACCTGTGCGGCAGCAAGGGCATAGTGAATAAAGAGATCCATTTTCTTGACCTCTTTGTGCGGCACATAATCCTCAGGGTTGAAATTCTTCACCTCGCCCGCAATCTTGGTCTCGTGACGTGACACGTCAAACCTCGTTATGGGCGCAATGCCTGATTTACCTTGCAGTATCTGATCCCACACGTTGTCCAAGCCTGTCCCGAGAGGGGTTACCAAACCCATCCCGGTTACAACTACCCGCCGTTTCACTCGACACCCCTTACTCTTTTTTCATGTGCTCTTCGATATACTTTATTGCATCCCCGACTGTTTCGATTTTCTCCGCGTCTTCATCGGGAATCTCAATGCCATACTCGTCTTCGAGGGCCATCACCAGTTCGACGATATCAAGGGAATCGGCCCCGAGATCATCGATAAATTTCGCCTCCGGCACTACCTCCGACTCACTCACTCCAAGCTGCTCCACAATCATCTTCTTGACCTTTTCAGCAACTGCCATTAGGCCACCTCCTAAGTTTATTGAGGGAATATTCCCACCTCACGTGTATAGACCTCCGCTTACGTTTATAGTCTCGCCTGTGACGTAGGCGCTGTAATCGGAAAGCAGAAAATAGACAACGCGGGCCACATCGATCGGCTCTCCCACCCTCCCGAGCGGTACGGCTTTGACCATCTTCTCCTTCCACGCCTCGTCGAGCGTATCTGTCATCTTGGTCATGATGAAACCCGGGGCCACGGCGTTCACCCTGATTCTCCGCTCTCCATACTCCCGCGCAACGCTCTTCGTGAAACCAACGATTCCAGCCTTGCTGGCAGCATAATTGGCTTGTCCTGCATTGCCCATCAAGCCGATGATGGAGGAAATGTTGACTATGTTCCCACCTTTCTTCAGCATGTGGCGTATCACTGTCTTGGTGCAGGTGAATACCCCCTTCAGATTAACCCTTATCACCTGGTCCCATTCCTCTTCAGACATTCTGAGAAGCAATTTATCCCGCGTGATCCCCGCGTTGTTGACGAGATTGTCAATGCCGCCCATCTCCTTTACGACGGTGGCAACTGCCTGCTCAACCTGCGCAAGGCTTGACACGTCCACTTTGAAATAGGCAGCTCGCACCCCCTTTTCACGCAATTCGGCGACCGTGGCCTCTCCGTCGAGCACGTCGAAGATAACCATATCGCTCCCACGATCCGCGAGAAACTCTGCGATGGTTCTTCCGATGCCTTGGGCGCCACCGGTCAGGATCGTTACCTTACCTTTCATAGTTGCCCCTTTATTGCGTCGATCTCCTCCATCTCTTCCAGATGGATGCAGGGGATATCAGGAGTTATCCGTTTGACGAGATTGGTAAGCACTTTCTGCGGGCCGACCTCCACAAAGAGTTCAACCCCTTCACGCGCCATGGCTCTTACACAGCTCTCCCAAAGCACAGGGGAAAACATCTGCCTGTACAGGAGGTCAACCACCTCCGCCGTTTTCTTATACGGGGCAGCATTTACGTTTGAAACCACCGGGATTTTCATCTCGGAGAGGGTAACTCTTGCCAGTTCATCTTTGAGCTTTTCTGCCGCAGGCCTCATCAGCACGCTGTGAAAAGGGCCCGAGACATTGAGAAAAATGGCCTTTTTATACGCACCCTTTAATTTCTCCGTAGCCTCTTTGAGCGCATTGATATTTCCCGAGAGCACAAGCTGCTCGGGCGAGTTAAGGTTGGCAGCGCCCACCACGTAGTCATCATGTGAAATCTCTTTGCAGACTGCCTCAACCTTTTCGAGGTCCGGAGCTATCAGCGCGACCATGCCGCCCGTGCCCGCCGGACAAGCCTCCTCCATCAGAAGTCCTCTCTTCCGGGTCAGTCTGATACCGTCCTCAAGGCTAAGCGTACCGCTCGTAACGAGTGCCGTATACTCACCCAGGCTGTGGCCCGCGAGCAAGGTAGGCACGATGCCTGTCTCCTTCTCCAGCACGGTCCAGACCGCGTAACTGGCAAGGAGGATGGCCGGCTGCGTGTTATATGTCTTTCGCAGCTCCTCTTCCGGCCCGTTCATGCATAGTTCGGTGAGCGATAGCCCGGCCGCCTTGTCCGCCGCATCAAATAAGGCCCGGACGCTCTCGAAGCGCTCGTAGAGCTTTTTGCCCATACCTACATACTGAGAACCCTGTCCGGGAAAAAGAGCACCTATTTTCTTCATTTTTTCTTCTTCGAAGCCGCTTCCTTGATAAGCTCAAGCGCTATGACGTTTCTCTGTATCTGGTTGGTGCCTTCATAGATTTGAAGGATCTTCGCATCACGCATCATTTTCTCGATGGGATAATCCCTCATGTAACCGTATCCTCCAAAGACCTGAATGGCATCCACCGTGACCTTCATGGCAACGTCACTGGGGAAGACCTTGCTCATGGCAGACACCTTGGAGAACTCCTTCGGGTTTGAATCGATGTAACGGGCGACCGCGTACACAAGGGCGCGCGCTGCCTCAACCTGCGTGGCCATGTCGGCAAGCATGTGCTGGATAGCTTGAAACGATATGATCTTCCTGTCGAACTGTTCACGTTCTTTTGCATATCCTATAGCAGCTTCCAGAGCCCCTTGCGCCACACCAACCGCCTGGGCGCCGATACCCGGACGCGTACGGTCAAAAGTCCTCATCGCAAGGATGAAGCCCAAGCCCTCTCTACCTATAACACGATCCTTGGAGACTTTGCAATCCTGGAACACCAGCTCCCTCGTCGCAGAAGCCCTGATGCCGAGCTTTTTCTCCTTCTTGCCAAACGTAAAGCCGTCCATCCCCTTCTCAAGGATGAAGCCCGTCGCGCCCCTTCCCCCTTTCGAGCGATCGGTCATGGCGATAACGGAATAGAGATCTGCCTCGCCGCCGTTGGTAATCCACTGTTTCGTCCCGTTGAGGACGTATTCGTCGCCTATTTTGCGCGCTTCAGTCCTTATCCCTTGCGCGTCACTGCCGGCACCGGCCTCCGTGAGCCCGAAGGCGGCGATCCTTTTGCCGCTCGCTACGTCAGGGAGATACTTCTTTTTCTGCTCATCGGACCCGCCGATCAGAATCGGATAGGATCCGAGGAGGCTTGCCGCATAGCTCACCGATACGCCGAGGCAGGCCCTGCTAAGCTCTTCAACCACGATGCAGTTCTCGAAAGAGCCTCCGCCGAGACCTCCGTACTCTTCAGGGATGCTCACCCCGAAAAGTCCCGCGTCCGCGCAAAGACGCATGATCTCCCATGGGAAGGTTTCGGTCTCGTCCAGTTCGGCCCTGATGGGCATCACCTTCTCGTCGGCAATCCGGCGCGCAAGTCCCTGTATCTGCTTCTGCTCCTGCGTAAGAAAATAGTCCATGTCACCTCTCCTTGGTTGTGCTCCGTGCTAGGTCCTGCCTATCTCTTGTCTATTAACGGGGCTCGCGTCGCCCCCTCCAGCAGCAGAGCTGCCGGAGCCTTCCCCTCTCACTCGCCGTGCTCGCTAGATAGATTTCCAAGGGATTGCCTATGGAAATCTATAATGGGGCTCGCGTCGCCCACGACCCACTTCGTGGGTACCCCGCAGCATAGCTGCCGGAGCCTTCCTCCACCCTCCAGCCGCTTCGCGGCTGCGGGTACCCGGCTCGCCGTGCTCGCTAGATAGATTTCCGCGGGCAACGGCACTCTTCACGGGTCAGGTACCGCGGGCTTGCCCATGGGAATCTATGTACTGCCGCATGGCTTCAGTCAAATGCGCAGAGATCTTTTTTGCGGCAAAGTCTTTGGCCATGGCTATGGCGTTTTTGATCGCCTTTTCGTTCGATTTGCCGTGACAGATGATGGAGACACCGTCAACGCCCACCAGCGGTGCACCGCCGTACTCCGAATAATCAACCGCTCGGGCAAGCTCTCCGAAAACATCCGACAGGAGCAAATATCCCAGTCTTCTCCGAAAACTTTTGCGTATCCTCTCCTTCAAGAACGTCGTGATCGATTCAGCTACGCCCTCGCTTAACTTGAGCGCGACATTGCCCACAAAGCCGTCACTCACGATCACATCAGTCGACCCGTTATACATATCGGTGCCTTCGATGTAGCCGACATAGTTGATATTCACACCTCGAAGAAGCGCATGGGCCTCTCTCGTCAATTCATTGCCCTTTGTCTCCTCCTCGCCGTTTGATAAAAGCCCGACCTTCGGACTCTCTATGCCCATGCCATATTTAGCGTAGACATGACCCATGATGGCGAATTGGACAAGGTGGCTTGGCTTGCAGTCCACATTACCGCCCGAGTCCAGCAAGACCGAGAGTGTCCCCTTGTTGACATTGGGGTGGAACGACATGATGGCCGGCCTCTCCACACCCTGTATTCTCCCTAACGTAAAGATGGCAAAGGCCATGGCTGCACCGGAATTGCCCGCGGTGACAACGGCCTCGACATCCCCGGAGTGCTGTAACGCGTAGGCCTTGTTGACCGATGAATCGCGCTTCTTTCGCAAGGCGGAAGAGGGCGACTCACGCATCTCGACATAGGTGGGGGTGTGCACCACCTCGATCTTGGAGGCCGCATCCAGAAGCGGCCTGATGCGCTGTTCATCACCAACAAGAACCGGCTCGGCTATCTGTTCTCTCCAAGCCGCCTCAGCCCCCTTTACAATGGCATAAGGGGCATTATCGCCCCCCATCGCATCTACCGCTATCCTGATCATAGCCTTTTACAGCTCTTCGACATCAAGGTACTTCTTACCCTTGTACATCCCGCACTTCGGGCAGACCTGGTGAGGAAGGGCAGGTTCTTTACAGTTCGGGCAGAGGATGACTCCGGGACTGGTAAGCTTGTCGTGAGCCCTTCTCATGTCTCTCCTTGATCGGGAGGTCTTTCTCTTTGGAACAGCCATGTTGGTCTCCTTATCTGTCTTTCAAGAATGCCTGTAGTTTCTCTTCAAGGGCCGTACCCTTGGTCGTCCCGCACGTACAGGTTTCCGTGTTCCGGTTTTTTCCGCAGACGGGGCAGATACCCTTGCAGGCCTCATTGCATAGGGCCTTGATGGGTATCGCCAGCATTACTTCTTCGTATATGTAAGGCTCCAGCTCCAGTTCATCTCCCTCAAAATAGTAAAGGTCCATCTCCTCACCGGCGAGCTCCACTTCGGGAAGCTTCGGCTGGTCACTCTTCGGCGCCAGTTCGATATCAAGATGCGCACTTACCGGCAAAGGAAATGGTTCTAAACACCGGTCACAGAGAAGCCTCATGGTGCATTGTACGGGCCCCTCCACGCGCACGTCTTCCCCCATCTTGTTCACGGTCAGTTCGTACTCGATGGGCGATTCAAAGGAGAGGTCAACATCCTCCGGCCTTCTGTACCGAGAACCGTCCATTGCGCCTTTTACGGCAATCGACTCTTCAATATCGTGCAGCTTTACGATCATTCATAGTCTCTCGTTTTTGAGGATAGTAATATAAAGGCTTTACCCCGAAAATGTCAAGCAAATAAACCCCTTACTAGATCACCCCATCTCTCTCATAATCGTATCTAATCTGTCTCGATCCACCGGCAGAAAGACTACTTTCTTTCTCCCTCTTTCCCCTGACACGATCCGCACCTCACTCTTCCTGACCGAGAAGATACTCGCGAGGTAATCGACGAGTTCCCGGTTGGCTTTTCCTTCCTGCGCCCGGGAGACAAGTTTTATTTTCAAGCTCTGCCCATCCCGTTTGATCTCCTGCTTCTTAGCTCCCGGCACGACCCGTATATCAACGTTCATACTGGTCCTACAAGCCTGCAAGGCCGCTGATCAAGACGGGGAGCAGGTACGATTGTATGAGTTGAATAATGACGATGAGAATAAGTGGTGAAAGGTCAACCATTCCAACGCGAGTCGGGATGATTCGTGAGAGGCGATACGTGACCGGGTCAACCAGATTACAGATGAATCGAATGATCGGATTATACGGGTCCGGCTTCACCCAGGAAAGAACTGCCCTGATGATAATGACCCAGATGTATATGCCCAGTAATCTCGATATCAGCTCGATGACTGTCGACATGGATTTCCCCCTATAAGGATACTCGCCTCTAGTTTCTCTATTCTAACCGTGATGAGATTATTTTCAAGGTCTTTCCGGTAGGGTATGTAGACGGGGATATAGTGCTCGCTGTAGCCCCTCATGAACCGGCCCTTGTACAGCTTGCCTTCCGGAATGATCGATACCCCCTCCCCGAGAAACCGCCGGTAAAATGCTTCTCTCTTGACGGCGTCCAATTTCTTGAGCTTTCGCACCCGTTCCTTCTTGCTCGCCTCTCCCACCTTGTCACCCATCAGCGAGGCCTTTGTGCCTTCTCTGTCAGAATAAGGAAAAACGTGGAGATAGAAAATAGGAAGAGACTCAAGAAATCTGTAGGTCTCCAGGAATGCATCATTATCTTCACCCGGAAATCCGACCATAACGTCCATGCCTATCCCGATATCTCCGACCTGCCGCTGCAGCGTGCTCACGATCCAGCGTACTTTATCCTGGCTGTATGATCTGCCCATGCGCTTCAAAACGTCGGCGTCCGCGCTTTGCAAAGGGATATGGATACTCCGTGCAAGCTTTCTACTCGCCTCCATTATCCCGGCAAACTCTTCGTCAATGCAGGCGGGGTCAACGGAACTGAGCCTGATCCTGGCCGGAGTATCGACCGATTCGAGAACCTTGAGAAGCCCTTTGAATGAGCATCCCGATGCAGGATCTTTGTAGCTGGCAATGTCGATGCCTGTGAGGACAACCTCTTGAACGCCCCTCTCCTTGAGCCGAGCCATGCCCTCCACAACATCGGCCGCCGGCCTGGAACGGACTTTCCCTCGCGCATACGGCACTATGCAATAGGTGCAAAACCTGTCGCATCCATCCTGTATCTTGAAAAAGAACCTGGTCCTGTCCCTGAAGGGTCCGTTAATCGCCACGCCTTCCAAAGGGAAATCTCTCGTTCGCGCACTCTTACAGCCGGTCTGCCCAACCCGGTCCGCAATCTCAAATTTTTCCCGTTGACCAAGCACAAGGTCCGCTCCAAATGAACGTTCCGGGTATGCCTGGGCATGACAGCCGGTAAGCACCACCTTGGCTTCGGGATTCACGCTTCTGGCCCTCTGAATAAACCTCCTGATATCCGTTTCAGCCTTTTCTGTAAGCGTGCAACCGTTCACGATAACAAGCTCAGCACACTCCAGGGAGTCGGGGAGCAGCCCTTCCCTCTTGAGATTCCCGGCCATGACATAGGAATCCCACTGGTTTGATTTGCAGCCGGTAGTGAAGATGAAGAAGTTCATAGCAAAATACCTGTTTCAGGTTTCAGGTTACAGGTTCAGCGAGCGTGCCTGTATCCGGATTTCAAACTTGTAACGTGTAACTTGCAACTTGTAACGTCATTTTCCTTTGTAAAACGGTGACATGCTCCGCAACCGTCCCACCACTTCGGGCAAGACCTCGAGCACGTAATCGATATCTTCCCCGGTCGTGTCCCTGCCGAGGCTCATCCTCAACGCCCCCTGACAGACTTCGGGCTTGATGCCCATGGCAAGAAGCACGTGTGAGGGTTCCGGCGAACCGGAGGAACACGCAGACCCGGACGAAACCGCAATCCCCGCCAGGTCGAGGCCAATCAGCAACGATTCACTCTCCACGAATCCGAAGCTCAGGTTGAGGGTGTTGGGCAGGCGAAACTCAGGATGGCCGTTCAGCTGCACGTCATCTATACGGGTCATGATCCCTTCCAGAAGCTTCTTGCGAAGGCGCTCGATCCTTGGAGCCTCTTCAGCCATTTCCCGATGCATCACCTCGCAGGCCTTCCCGAAGGCCGCTATCCCGATAAGGTTCTCCGTACCTGCGCGCCGTCCGGCCTCCTGGTGTCCGCCGTGAATCAAATTGTCGAGATCGAGACCTTCCCTCATATAGAGAATCCCGACCCCTTTCGGTGCATACACTTTGTGTCCGGAAAAGGCACCCAGATCCACATGCATCTCATTCACATCGATAGGGATTTTACCCAGCGCCTGGACCATGTCCGAATGGAAGAGAATGTCTGCCTCATGCGCCATGGAACCGATTTCCCTTATGGGCATGAGCGTACCTGTCTCGTTATTGGCATGCATGACGGAGATAAGGATTGTTTCTTTGCGTATTGCCTTTTTCACATCATCCGGGTCCACAATGCCGTATCTATCGACCGGCAGGTACGTCACATCAAGGCCCCGCTTCTCGAGGTAGGCGCAGGTATTGAGGACCCCCGGATGTTCGACCCTTGTGGTTATGATGTGATTTCCTCTGTCACGACGGGCAAAGGCCACGCCCTTGATGGCATGGTTGTCAGCCTCAGTGCCGCAACTCGAGAAAACAATCTCCTCGGGGTTTCCGTGTATCATGTCAGCTATACAATCCCTCGCCTGGTCGATATACGGGCGCACTTCTCTGCCTGCCCAGTGCATACTCGATGGGTTCCCGAAGAGCTCATGCAGGAAGGGCCGGGCGAACTCCGCCACTTCAGGGTGGATAGGGGTAGTTGCGTTATAATCCAGATAGACCTTTCTCATGGCCACCTCTTACGTAAAAGAGACATGCATTGCCTTGACCGGGCAGACCCGCACGCACAGCTCGCAGGCAACACATTTTTCGTAATCGAAATTAACCCTCATCGTCTCCCTGTTAATGTCCAGAGCCTCGGTCGCGCACACGCTGGTACAAAGTCCACAGTGAACACACCTTTCTTCATCCCTGCTGATGTCCTGTTCTATCGGTTCAATGCCTATCTTTGCTTCTTGCAGGTACTCCATCCCTTTGGTAAAATTGGCCTCTTCACCTTCTATTTCCATCACCATCATCGACTCTGCTTTGGGCGAGATGTTTGCCCTCAGGATGTTGAAGGTAAGGTCATAGTCCTTGACAAGGCGGTAGACAATCGGCTTGTCAATCGTATTTCTCTTGAACCTCAGGATCACCCGTTTTTTCATGTGCTCCTACTGCCTCCCTTTAACCATCGCTCCCTGAATTGCATCCGGCCGACTCTCGACCGCTGAACACCAAACCCCAGACGCCGTCTCCCCTCACACTTCACATTTTGACTAGATCGAGCGCTCCCCACACGCCCAGTTTGTCACCAAGGATTATAAGGATGCCCATCACTTCCGCATAGTTCTTCCCTATCTCAAGGGCCTCATGAATATCGTCCGGTTTCGTGACCATATTCCCCACGCGGGTTGCCAGTCCGTCCGCAAAGAGAGCCGATGAGGCGAGAATGCAGACCGCATCCGCCCTGCCGAAACTCAAGGAATGACCAACCGTGCCCGATGAGGTGCATACGCCATACGCCTCGCTTCTCGGCTTCAGACGCAGTGCCAGTTTGTTGCTGAAGGGAGACTCTTTTGCGTAAATAAGCACGAGCCTCTCTTTATTCGTCCGCATCTGAATGTCACCGCCGTTCTCGATGATGTATTCATCACAGACGGGCTCAATATCTTTGCCGATGAATTCGGCCACGGCGCCCGCGACACATGCCATGGGCCCGACACCAACGGCGCCGGATGCGGCAATCATCTGCTTCACGATGTTCGGCGCAAGCGGGTCAGGCTCCAGGGGCGCCAAGCTGTGCAGGAAATCGGGCCGTTTCCTGATGTACTCTTCCAGTTGATGCCTGTAATAGATTACTCTGTTTTCTATCACCTCTCGAACGTCGTGGCTCACGCAACAAAAGAGGTCGGTTTCCTTAAGCTTCACCTCGAAGCAGCGGAGGTCCTGCGGCTGCGAGAGCCCCCTGTAGAACCGCTCTTCATATCTGGCTTCCATCGCTCTCTTTCTCACAGGCTTGAGGAAGCTTATCCACCTTCTCTTCGAGCTGGTTCATCCGGTCTAAGAGCGACCTGATGGCAATCGCCTGGGGATCGGGCATGAACTCCCTGTCAAG
>JADGQN010000274.1 GCA_017881765.1 Syntrophobacterales bacterium
CGAGCTTCTCTTCCGCTTTGTGAGCAGGCGGCGCAGCTTCCGTCTCTGCGACGGGAGGAGCCCCTGTTTCCACTTCAGTCGTTGCGGGTTCGGCAGCTGCAGCTTCCGCCGCAGCCTTCCTGGACGGCACTCTTCGCTTGGTTACGGGTTGACCAACCGCGGCCTCTTCGGCAGGCTTTGCCTCTTCTATTTTTTCTAGGACCGGTTCCGGAGGAGGTGGCGGTGCCTGGACCCGTCTTCTGATGACGGTAGAGGCAACCCTTTTTTCTAAGATTTTCTCGCCGGAGGCGCTTATCTTTTCTTTTGTCTCGTCGTGAGATTCTTCCGCGGCTGCCTTTTCTTTGTCCTTTGTCTTGGCACCGATGCTCTTCAACTTCGATAAGACCTGCTCGTCCTTCATCTTATCGGTGAGAGTGGTGATTCTTATCCTTGGCATTCTGCGAAACCCCCCTTACTAACCCTCTGTCGGCGCTTGCTCAGTTGTTGCACTGGTTTGGCCGGCCTCTTCGGCCTCTTCCTTAGCTTTTTCTTCAGCCTCTTGAGCCTGGGCCTCTTTAGCCTGAGCCTCCAATGCTGCCAGTTCTGCCGCCTGTTTCTCCGAGGTCTCGGCCCACACTTTGGCTTTTTCTATTATCGCGCTGCAGTCTTCGACTGATATTCTGGTGACCTTTGCCATCTCTTCCGGCGTGAGGCGACCGATGTCGCGCCCTTCCCTCAGATACTCGTCAAAGAGCACCCGCGCCATGATCTCGTTAACCTTCAGGTTCTCCATGAGGTCATCAATAACCTTGCGGGAGGTTTTCTCTACCTCAGCTTCGCTCTTTATATCGATTTTCCAACCGGTCAAGCGTGATGCCAGCCTGACGTTCTGCCCCTTTTTCCCGATGGCGAGCGAAAGCTGATCATCATTGACGACGATCTCCATCGAGGTATCCTCTTCGTTAATATAGACTTTAGAAACGCGGGCCGGTGCTAGTGCATTGCACGCAAATTTGGCACTATCCTTGCTCCACGGTATGATGTCGATTTTTTCTCCCCGCAATTCCTGGACAACCGCCTGGACTCGCGAACCCTTCACGCCGACACAAGCACCGATCGGATCTATGCTCGTATCGCCGCTGTAGACGGATATTTTCGCCCTCTCACCAGGCTCCCTGGCGGCGCCTATCACCTTGATAATACCTTCCTGCATCTCGGGCACCTCAACCTCGAAAAGACGTACAAGGAAGTTGGGATGTGTCCTTGAAAGGAGTATAGTGCAACCCTTCTGATCTTTATCTACATCAAGCACATAGGCCTTGACTCTATCCCGCCGCTTAAACGTCTCGTTCGGTATCGATTCCTTGAAGGGCAGGACTGCCTCGGTCTTACCAAGGTTGACGACGTAGTGGTTCTTCTCGACCCGCTGAATGATGCCGGTGACTATCGTGCCTTTGCGATCCTTATACTCGTTGTATATGACGTCGCTCTCCGCGTTCCTCACCTTCTGCATGATTACTTGCTTTGCCGTTTGAGCCGCTATTCTGCCCAACTGCGAGGCGTCCATCTTGATGCCTATGGAATCGCCCACAATACATTCCGGATCAACCTTGATTGCCTCTTCCAGCAATATCTCGAGGTCGGCGTCTTCCACCTTCTCGGTGACCGTTTTGAATCGAAAGATTTCTATCTCTCCCATCCCCTCGTTGTAGCGGGCTTCAAGCTCGAGATGATTGCCGAATTTTTTCTTCGAGGCCGAAAGAACGGCCTCCTCCAGCGTCTCTACGATGATCTCCTTGGGGATGCCTTTCTCCTTGCCCACCTGTTCGATCACATAATTCAAGTCAAAATACATGCTCTCATACCCCTCACAGCTCGAATTCTAAATGTGCTTTTTTTATAGCACAGAATGGAATCTTATGGATATCCATTTTTGCCCTGATTTCTACGCCTTCTTCCGTCACCTCTGCTATCTCTCCTCGAAACTCGTTTCTCGATTCAAGGAGCGAAGAGGTGATGATCTTGCAACGTTTGCCTTTGTACCTTTCGAAGTCACTTTTCTTCTTCAGTGCTCGCGTGAGCCCGGGTGAGGAAACCTCGAGTGTGTAAGGATGGTCGATGATATCCTCCACATCAAGGGTCCGTTCAACCTCTCTGCTGACCCGTTGACAGTCGCCGATCGTGACCCCGCCCTCCTTGTCTATATAAATGCGTAAAATCCATCGCCCACCCGTCGGAAGCAACTCAACTTCGACGAGGTCAAGGAACTCATCGCGGACGATCGGTTCCACCAGACGTGTAATTTTGTCCACGATCTGCTGGGTGTCTGCCATTGCTATTCCCGGGGCTCGCGTCGCCCCCTCCCGCGGCAAAGCCGCCGGAGCCTTCCGCACCCGCAAGCGGGTACCCGGCTCGCCGTGCTCGCTGAATAGATTCCTTACCTGCGGTCGGAATCTATTGTCCCTAAAACTAAAAGAAGCGGGTCGAGCCCACTTCCACGGCTTTTAGTCTATCACAGATTCTGACGCATTTCAAGAGGTTTTTGGACAACAGGTGCGGACCACTTCGTTCGAGGACCGGCCCCGCCGCGGCGGGTCTCAAGGAGCGGGAGCTGCGGTCCCTTGAGGAGCGTCGCCTTTGGCGACTTGAGGCCTTTGCCTCAAGGCCGAAGGCCGGTCCTCAAGCGTAGCGATCCTCGAATCAGGCCGTAGGCCTGATGGTCCTCAAGCGCCGAAGGCTGCGGTCCTTAAGGCCCTTTACGGGCCGGTCCTCAAGCGAAGCGGTCATTTTCAGTGTTTGGTATTGACTTTGCAAGCGGTTGACGTTAAAACAGAAGGCAAGTTAAGGAGGGTACATGCGGATTTCTGTCATCGGGGTTGGCTATGTGGGGCTTGTTTCTGGCGTCTGCTTCGCGGAGGTGGGGAATAACGTACTTTGCATGGACGTTGATCAGGAGAAGGTGGAGCGTCTGCGACGCGGAGAAATACCGATCTATGAGCCCCATCTGGAGGAACTGGTCAAGAACAACATAAACGAGGGGCGGCTTGAGTTTACAGACAGTATCGAGCAGGCTGTGCAGCACGGCCTCATTATATTCGTCTGCGTCAACACTCCTCAGGATCAAGATGGATCAGCCGATCTGCAGTATGTCTTGAAAGTGGCGGCAGGCATAGGCCAGTCGATCGAGAAGTATCGGATCGTTATTGTCAAGTCAACCGTGCCCGTCGGCACGTGCGAGAAGGTGAGGGACACCATCCGGGCGGAGTTGGAAAAGAGGGGCGTTGACGTGCCTTTCGACATCGCCTCGAACCCTGAATTCCTGAAAGAAGGGGTTGCCGTGGATGACTGCATGAAGCCGGAGCGCGTGATCGTCGGCGTCGACAACAGCAGGGTTGAGGAGATACTGAGCGAGCTTTATGCGCCTTTCGTCAGAACGGGCGCACCTTTCCTGGTGATGGACCTGAGGTCGAGCGAGATGACAAAATATGCGGCAAACGCCATGCTCGCGACACGGATATCTTTCATGAATCAGATGTCATGTGTCTGCGAAAGGGTGGGGGCGGACGTGATGAAGGTGATGCGCGGCATGGGCTCTGACTCGAGGATAGGTCCCAAGTTCCTCTTTCCCGGCGTGGGTTTTGGCGGGTCTTGTTTCCCGAAGGATGTACGGGCCTTGATCAAGACGTCAGAGGATGCCGGTTTCCACTTTTCCATACTCTCTGAGGTGATGGAGGCGAACAGCACTCAGCGCTTAAACTTGCTGAAGAGGATTCGTGCATTTTACGGAGAGAAGCTGCAGGGCAAGAAAATCGCGGTCTGGGGCCTTGCTTTCAAGCCGAATACGGACGACATGCGGGAGGCACCGGCCATTGAGATCATCAACGGGCTCACGGGTGACGGCGCCGTCTGTCATGTGTACGACCCGAAGGCTTCGGAAAACGCGGTCAAAATCTTCAACGGCAATGCAGCCGTCGTCTTTGGCAAGAACCAGTACGAGGTGCTTGACGGTGCGGAAGGCCTGATTCTGCTGACGGAGTGGCTTTCCTTCAGGGAACCTGATTTCGAGAGGATGAGGTCGCTCATGAAAGCACACGTGATCTTCGACGGGAGAAATCAGTATAATCCGAAGCTGCTCTCCGAGCGTGGGTTTCACTATCTTTGCATAGGCCGACCCAATGTATAAGTACCACACATACAAGGACGCGAAGCGGATTCTCGTCACCGGGGGGGCCGGCTTCATCGGTTCTCATCTCTGCGAACGGCTCGTTCTGGACGGGCATGATGTGGTCTGCCTGGACAACTTTTTCACAGGCACGAAGAAGAACATTTCCCATCTTTTGGATCGATCCAACTTCGAACTCCTGACGCACGATATTACTCAGCCGGTGTTGCTCGAAGTCGACTGGATATTCAACCTGGCCTGTCCGGCAAGTCCGATCCATTACCAGTACAACCCGGTCAAGACGACAAAAGTGAACGTGCTGGGGGCACTCCACATGCTCGGGCTTGCAAAAAGGGTGAGGGCGAGAGTGCTGCAAGCCTCCACGAGCGAAGTTTACGGTGATCCTGAGGTGCATCCACAAAAAGAGGAGTACTGGGGTAATGTGAACCCAATCGGCAGGAGAAGCTGTTACGACGAGGGCAAGCGGTTGGCTGAGACCCTTTTCTTTGACTACATGCGTCAAAATAAAGTCGATATCAAAGTCATCCGCATTTTCAACACGTATGGACCGAGAATGCGGCCTGATGACGGCAGGGTCATCAGTAACTTCATCATGCAGGCCGTTCGTGGCGAAAGTATCACCGTTTACGGTGACGGCTCGCAGACCAGGTCCTTCTGCTATATAGATGACCTCGTTGAGGGCATGATCCGGATGATGGATTACGAGACCGGAGAGCATGCGAGAGAAAGGGATTACACGAGGCCTTATCTTTCGGGCTTTCCCGGCCCTCTCAACTTAGGGAATCCTCACGAAGTGCCCGTCGTTGAATTGGCCGAACGGATTGTGAGAATGATTGGCTCAGGCTCCAAGATTATATTCGAGCAGCTCCCCGACGACGATCCGAAGAGGAGATGTCCTGACATCTCAAAGGCACGGCAACACTTGGACTGGCAGCCCAAGGTGCCCCTGGAAGAGGGTCTGCGAAAGACGATAGATTATTTCGTAACTGCCGGAAAGTAGGCCGCAAGAAGCCATAAGAGTGGCAGGCCGCTCGGACTGTTTTCTCCGCTCTCTAGGCGCTCCAGCTCATGACCCATCCACCCGCAAGCGGGTACCCGGCTTCGTCTCGCTCAGGCTCCAATTGCGAAGCCCTGCCTCTCGTCCTGACCATTGGCAGCTCGCAAATTCTTCTCTTCACGTTTACTCATGCCTCGGAGTCAGTCGCCTGGGCTTACGCCACGCTCGTCTACGCTTGTGGGTCCCCAGAGCTTCCGCGATGTTCGCTCCGAAAAGGTCCTCCCTGCCCTCAACAGTATTTTCTGTAAAAGCCTTTCTTCAACGAAGGACGAAGCATTAAGAACCGGTCTGGTTACCGGTCACGTGTCACGGCTTTTATTCCCCCTTCTACTGAGCGAATCTGCGAAGAGACTCAGGAAGACGGAACCGGTAAGTATTACGATGAGGTATGGTGTCGATGTGCCCCTGAAGTGGATCAGAGTCGCGGCAAGCCCAAGGGCCATCGTAACGGACCAGAGCAGCAACACGCTTTTCCTCGGAGAAAAACCGGCTCTGAGAAGCAAGTGGTGGAGGTGGTTCGTGTCCGCTTCGAAGGGGCTTCTGCCTGAGAAGGCCCTCAGCCCCATGACCCTTAGCGTATCGAAGATGGGCACGAGCAGCACCAGCAAGGGGAACATGGGCTCCACGTGATATCGTGGATCCTGGGTCAGCATGATGGAGAAGACGGAAAGAGAGAACCCGAGAAAGAGGCTTCCGGAATCACCCATGAAGATGTGTGCCCTGGTGAGCATGTTGTAGCGCAGGAACGCTCCGGCTGCTCCGGCAAAGGCCACGCAGAGCCCGGCGAGAAGGTGGTTGCCCGCAAGGTAGGCTACTGTTGCGATAAAGAGCGAGGCAATGAATGAGATGCCGCCGGCAAGTCCATTCAGCCCGTCTATGAGGTTCATTGCGTTGGTCACTCCCACGATGCAAAGGTAGGTGAAAGGGATGGCCAGCAAGCCCAGATGTATCCGACCAACTGATCCGTAGGTGCCGATATCCCGTATAACTAAGTCCCCGCCGAGAACAACTAAGGTAATGGCCGCGAGGGTGGCGAGCAGTTTGGTCGTGAAACGGAGCTGTTTCCAGTCGTCGATCGCGCCAACGGCTACAAGGAGCGAGGATGCGACGAGATAGGAGACGAGGCTGCTGTCGAGCTGGATGAAGAAAAAAATGGGAAGCACGCCGGCGAAGAAAGCCAATCCACCCCATCGCGGCGTGGGATCGCAGTGGACTCTTCTCCCACCGGGATGGTCGATACATCCATATTTTCCCGCAAGCCATATGACGGACGGGGTCATAAGGAACGTAAGGACCAGCGGGAATCCAAAGAATAATACCATGCGCCTCCTTGCAGAAACTGGCGTTGTTCACTCTGCCCGCCGG
>JADGQN010000275.1 GCA_017881765.1 Syntrophobacterales bacterium
AAAATCTGCAACTCCCGGGAAGACGATTTTCGGGCCGCCGCCGAATCCGGCCATCGGGTGAGGAAGAATCGAGCTGATACCTATTCGCAAGTCAGCATGGGCTACGGCAGGATTGATCTTCACCACTCTGTCGCTGCCGGCAATTTTGACAAGCACAAGATCGTTTTGCCACGCATTATGTTGAACTACCTTGCGTGACGAGAGAACCGCTCTGCCCAATCGTTTTTCGAGCTGCTCTTCGGTAAGCGAAGGGTGGGTCCCAAGCGCAACAACTATGGTAACGTTCTCCCGCACATAGCCTTTTTCGTCGAGGTAGGGCAAGAGGATGCCCAGTATCTCAGTCACCGGCGTAGGACGCGTAAGGTCGTCTACAATGATGGCAGCCTTTTGCGAAGAGGACGCCGTCCCCTTCAACTGCGGCACGTCATCGATGCGAGCGAGCGCATCACTGAGCATCTCGTCCACGCAAGGCGCTTTCTGCTCGCCCTCCTGCGACCGCACGAAATGAGCGCAGGTCCAATCATCGGGCAGGGAAAAGAACGTTTTTCTCTCCCGGTCAATCTGCAGGTAGTATTGATCTTTCATGCATTCCTCCCACGGTAAACGCTTAAAACCAAGTTAGTGCACCTCCTTTGTAGGTAGCATCGTGCGTCACTCCTGTCAAGACAAAATCAATATGCGTCTCTGCTCACCATAACCAAGCAGCGCCGCGGACACCGCTGGAATCGCCGTGACGTGCGGGAAGAAGCTTTGTGTCCACGGCGTCCGAAAAGACGTAACGGTCCCATAGCCTGGGCACGTTTTCGTAAAGGCGCTCGATGTTCGACATGCCGCCGCCGAGCACGATCACGTCCGGGTCAAGGATATTGATCACATGGGCGAGGGCGCGGGCCATCCTATCCTCATATCGAGCCATAGTTGCCTCGCTGGCCGCGTCACCTGCGGATGCACGCTGCACGATGGTTTCGGGACGCATTTTCCGTCCTGCCGATACCTGGTGATCGCGGGCCATACCGGGGCCGGACAGGTATGTCTCTATGCATCCTCTCTTTCCGCAATAACAGTCCGGGCCTGGCCGTTCTTCATCTGCTGCCCAGGGCAGCGGGTTGTGCCCCCACTCGCCTGCCACACCATTGACGCCTGTGATCACAGATCCGTTCACCACGATGCCGGCGCCGCAGCCTGTACCTATGATCACACCGAATACCACGAAGGCTCCTGCGCCCGATCCGTCGACCGCTTCCGACAGGGCAAAGCAATTGGCATCGTTGGACATGCGCGCCGGGCGGCCGATGAGCCGTTCAAGATCATCGAGTATGGGCGTGCCGTTCAAGCAGGTGGAGTTGGAATTCTTCAGTTTGCCTGTGGTCCTGGAGAGCGCTCCGGGCGTACCGATGCCGATGGTGTATTCGGTCCCTATGCGCCTTTCCGCGTAATGAATCAGATCGACAATCGCATTCAGGATCGCCGTGTAATCGCTTTGGGGCGTTCGTACGCGGCGGCGCAGCAGTTCTTGCCCGCTGTCGTCCATTGCGATAACCTCGATCTTGGTGCCCCCGAGGTCTATCCCGATCTTAACCGGAGGGAGAGCACCCCCTGCCGTTTTCGTTGCCATCGCTATCTCCTTTCATGCCCCTCCGCCGTGTGGCCGGATGGCCGATGCTCTCATGATATAGCAGATTGGCCGCAGTTCGATCAAGATGTTCCAGACAATCTACCTTTTCTTTCTCTTCTGTCCTCAACGTGTGCCGGCTTTTTTGGTTGACATTCTCTCCGCGCGTCTAATACCATTGGGCAGGTAGGGCTGCGACTCAGGGGACCTTGAACCCGCTCAAAGGCGTGAATCCCCCAAGAAAGAGCGAGGGGCATTTAAAAAGGAGGCTCAGATGCGAGTGAGAAAAGTATTGCGTGCCATCGCTCCTGCAATTCTAATTACGTTGACCTTGGGTATAGGATGGGGGCTTTGTGCTCCTATCAAATGCACGGACCTTCCGAGCAGGATTATTGACCCCGGATTGGCGGGGGCCGTTTCGGCCGAGATGAAGCCCGCGACCGCTGGCGTGCCCGAGTACTGCGAGGTGCGGGGCACCATAATGCCGGAGATCAAGTTTGCAGTCAAGCTGCCGACAGCGTGGAATGGGAAGTTCTATATGGTGGGCGGTGGCGGGTTCAACGGATCGATCAGCGATGGGGCTATGATGCCTGCCGTGGCCGGAGGCTATGCCACCGCCGGAACGGACTCGGGCCATGATGGGCAGAAAGAACCGCTCGCTAAGTTTGCCTACAATCCCCCGGACAACAGCAATCCTAACGCGCTCCGGAAGAAGCTCGATTTTGCCTACCGCTCTTACTACGACACGGCCATACTGGCGAAGAAGATCATCAGGACATACTATGGAAGCGACATCCGTTATGCATACTGGGTCGGCTGCTCGGAGGGCGGGCGTGAAGCCCTCCTCATGGCGCAGAGATTTCCGGAGCTTTTCAACGGGATCATCGTGGGCGCCCCCATACTCAACTTGACCAAGGCCCATATGTGGAGCCTCTGGAATCCCCGGGCCCTGCTGGGAGACGGCTCGATAGCCGTGAACCAGCTTCCCTTTCTGGCCGATGCAATATACAAGAAGTGCGACAGCATCGACGGCCTGGTTGACGGCCTGATCGACGATCCGCGCACCTGCACCTTCGACCCCGCTAAAGATCTTCCCAAGTGTGATACAGCCAGTCCAACCTGTTTTACGGCCGGCCAGATGGAAGCCTTGAAAAAGATATATGATGGGGTGAGGACGTCGCGGGGAGAACTGCTATTCCCCGGGATGCCCCCCGGCGCCGAGGTCCTGGCCCCGGCGAGCGGATGGGACCAATGGCTCATCGGGAACCCGAGCCGGCAACAGGCATACGGGGAGTCCTCCATGCAGTATTTGTGTCTCACTCCGCAGCCAGGACCCGCGTGGAAATGGACGGACTATAACTTCGACACCTACCCGGCGAGGATGGCAGACAACTCTATAATCTTCGACATGACAAACCCCAACCTGACGCCATTTAAGACGCGAGGCGGCAAGATCATCCATTATCACGGCTGGGCAGACACGGCCCTCACTCCCCTCATGTCAATCAATTACTACGAGGACGTCCTGAAGCTGCTGGGAGACAGGGAAACAAAGAGTTTTTACAAGCTCTACCTGCTTCCGGGCATCTTCCACTGCGGCGGAGGAGCGGGCTGCTATGATCGCAACGATGTCAACATCTGGTTCGACAAGCTCGTTGACTGGGTTGAAAAAGGGGTTGAGCCTCAGGCAGTGGTCGGCTCCAGAAAGGATGCATCGGGTAAGGTGACGAGGACCAGGCCCTTCTGCGCCTATCCCCTGGTTGACCGTTACGTCGGCAAGGGTGATATCAACGATGCGGCCAATTTTACCTGCGTGAAGAGCATCCCTGCCAAAGTGAGGATCGAACCCGCCATGCTCGGTCCCGGCAAGAAGGGGCAGTTTACGGCTACCATGACGCTCCCGAAAGATCACCGGGTGAAGGTCCATGACATTAAGGCAGTGATCTGCGAAGGGGCACTCGCGAAGAAAGGGTCTGTCGGGGCAAAGGGGCAGAACATCGTCGCCACTTTCCAGACACAGGACGTGCTCAACGTGCCGGCCGGGGCTGGAGTTGCCTTCGCCGTGAGCGCAATCGCGGAGATTCAGGGGCAGAAAGTATCTTTTGAAGGATTTGATACGGTAAAGACGACGCGATAAACGAGACGAAAGGAGAGTATGTCAAGACATGGCCCCAGGTCCCCGCAGCGCATTGACCTGAGGCACAGTGAAGGGTTCCCTCCACATTTTTCTTCCGGCTGCAGCATTAGGCTGGTATACTGATTCCAGCTTCGCAGACGTACCATTCGGTTCGCAACGTAGTATTACACCAGGCTCGCTCATCACGGTTTTGACGCATAAATCGTTGCAGCACCTACAAGGAGACCGTCGCAATGAAGATCATCATACCGGTTGGTCCCCGACACGGGAGACATTTCTGCCTCGGTTCCATGTGGGTGCCCCTGTCTTTGCGGCACTCAGGGCCCGTGACTGATCACGAGTCTCCACACGAGGTGAAGTCATCATGAGAACGCAACCGCACACCCGTACCTGTTCGTTCCTTTGTCAGAGACGTCCTTTTCGTTTTCCGGTGGGCCTGCTCGCCCTCCTCTTCCTTACCCTCGCTCTGGCCTTCCCCCAAGGCGTCCTTTCCGAGCCGCTCCCCTCGAGCAGGGTGGTCCGCTTCGCGGTGGAGAAGGCGTTGAAGGGCCTCAATGTTCCCGGCGTTGAGATCGTCGCGCAGGGCTCCTGGATCTCGGGCAAGAACTACCGGGACCCCCGATTTCAGCAGCTCATCACCGAGGCCTCCGACCACGACATGCGGCTCTTCTTCCGGAGACCGGACGTGAGCACCGCCGAGGCCCTCGAGGTCTGGAAGAAATTCCGCATGAACGTCCAGGAAGAGCTCAAGGCCCTGGTGGATCGAGGGATTATCAACTCCGACGAGCTCGGGGTGCTGCGCAATTCCACCAACATCTATCCCCCTGAAGAACTGATGAAGGAGATCCAGACCTCCGAGCAGGCGGTGGCGCAATTCGGCAAGTGGGGGATCTACCCGAGCCTTGCCGAGGTCGGGAAGGAGGGGTCCGGGGGGAGCTACGGTCAGATGCTCAAGTTCGAGCGGCAGGGGTACGAGAATACGGAAAGGGCGATAGTCCTTTACCTCGACAAGGGTGAGGTCCGGGCAGGCTCCGCGGACTTGAACCACATGCTCGAAGGGCATGGCCTCCGAACCCCGGAGAACCTGGCAAAGGCGGCGGAGAACAACCTGGCCGATGCCCTCAAGGCCGTGAAGGCGAAGAACCTGAAGGATACCTCGAAATACCTGAAGCGGGCCAAGGACTATCTGAAGGAGGCCAAGGGCAAGCTCCAGGCGAAGGCGAATCCGAACGACCAGAAACTCCTCGATCTGGAGAAGAAGCTCGACGAGATGGTGACCAAATTCGAGGAGGTCGAGACAAGGGCCGGCTTCCTCTCCGAGAAGGTGCTCGCCAAGACGGCGGAAGGGGCTGCCCTGCAGAAGCAGATTGCCGGGGAGTTCGAGAAAATGGCGGATGACGCGGAAAAAGTGCTGTCAGAGGCGGCCGATGACTCCCTGTTTGCCCAGAAACTGGGCGCGGCGGTGGGGGAGGGGCAGACGTCGGCGAGCCGCCTCTACCGGGGACTCCTCGAGGGCGCCGACAAGTGGGTCAAGGCAAGACCCCAGGTGAGGGCCGGTCTTTCACGGCTCACCGACACAGGACAGAAGATCGGCTTTCTGAACGCCCTCGCCGCCTACTGGATCATCAAGGATCTGCCGGAGATCTATGTCAAGGAGGGAGCGGAGAAGGCAACGGCCCGGTTCGGTATGAGCCTGACCACCCTGGCCGTCCCCGAGATTGCCCTGGGTGAACTGGTGGCCGTAATCGCCACCACGGTTGCAGAGGTCGCCGTCGATTACGTGGGCTCTTACGGGTACCGGGCGGTTACCTCCACCCAGGACTGCTTCGATCTGATTGCCGGCTTCTATACGGTCTACGGGCGGGAGGCGCAGGTCCTGGGCGAGGGGCTGAAAAAGTGCCACCAGGTCAACAGCGTACGGGGGCTTGCCAATGACATCTACGACAAGGACGACCTTCGGGGGACGGTTCAGAGGACGCAAAAACTGGACGGAAGGCTTATCCCGTCGGAGTTGAACAGCATGATTGCCTGTCACGCAGAGAATGCATCGAAGCGTTTCGACGAGGAGACGAAGACGGACAAGGGCGTGGAAGAGGCCCTGATCGCCAAGTGCACCGGCCCCATCGTGGTCGCGTGGCTCGAGGAGCGGGAACTTGCCATCGAGGAGGTGCAGGTGCTCGTCTCCGACGTGGAACGGAGCGAGCTGAGGGTCGGTTACGACACGAACGCCGCCGTACTCAAGAAAGGGAGCACGCGGGCCCAGGTAACGGTCTTGGCGCAGATCATCCCCGCCCTGGGCGATCTTCCCGAACAGATCAAGACGCGGATGCAGGGCCCGGGCGGCAGGGGTTCGAAGCCCTCCGTCTATCAGAATGTGACCTGGAAGCTCGACGGGTCCAAGGTTACGAGTGGCTCCGCCCTGTCGTATGACTTCACCTTCGACAAACCGGGCATGCAGTCGGTCTGCGCGGAGTGGGAGATGCAGTACGACGTCTACAATACGCCCTCCACCCTGGCGCCGACCGGACTCAGCGGCAAAGTGCAGCGGACCGGGTGTGTGGACGTCGTGGTGACGGAAGAGCTGGAGGCCGATAAGCTCGTAGTGGCCATCACGGGCCCCAATAAGGCCAAGGCGCCGGAAAAGAGTGAAACAGGGCGTAAAATCTCCCTTGTCGCGGAGCTGACCTCGAAACGGGACCCGAAGGAGTTCCAGTATGTCTGGACCGCCGAGGGGGGCTTCTCCGGAGCGGGACGCAGCGACGATCGATTCCAGACCTTCGAATACGGACAGCCGGGTACGTACACGATCAAGGTGGAGATCTACGAC
>JADGQN010000276.1 GCA_017881765.1 Syntrophobacterales bacterium
ATTTGCATTCAAGATGGAGACCGAGGCGGCAGCGAGGAGCCGACGCAGGCGTACTGAGCAGTACGTCGAGGAGAGCGACGCAGCGACAACGAAGGTATACACTTGAAGGTGAATTGGTATTGGACGGTTACACCATCTGCCTCAACAGTCGCTCCGCCCTGGCGGGGTTGAAGATGCCGCATTCGCACTGGCGCGAAAGCTCCAAGGCCGCTTCAGCATGCGTCAGCTTTCCTGCTTCGATTTTCTTCACCAGGTGCAAAAGAAGGTTGGGGGACACCATGGCGTGGCCGCACATGGTGGTGATCTCCAGGACCTTTTCATCGGGGAGCAGTTCTGTCTTTCCCACAACACCAAGGGAATATTGGACGGTATGCGGCACCAGGCCTATCTCTTGGCACGCCCCCTTCACTTCGTCAAAATGACCCGACACGGTCACGGAAAGACCAAGATCCCTATTCTTTATCTCCTTGAGACACGCCTTCATGACGTCCCTATCCGTGAAGACCGCATGGATCAGGAATTTAACTTCTTCTTTAAACTCCTTGATGCCCTTTCGATGGCGTCCGCCTCCCTTCACAGCGCCATAATTGGTGAGATCGGCCGCAAACGACGAAAGGACATCCCATGCTTCCTGCATCTTGCCTTTCACGTCGGGGTCATTCGCCCGGTCAGGGCTGGTCATGATAAGCATCACGTAGTCATCGTGAAAACTATCAGCATTTCCGCAACGGTGTAGCGAATGGCTCATGATCTATTCCCCTTCCCTTTTGGATCTTCCCAGACCAACGACGGTTTTTGCGTGTGGCCTCACGGTAAAACCGGCTTCCTCGGCGTAAGAAGCCGTCGGGATGACTGCGGAACCGTCCA
Organism: Syntrophobacterales bacterium; assembly: GCA_017881765.1. GTDB lineage: Bacteria > Desulfobacterota > Syntrophorhabdia > Syntrophorhabdales > WCHB1-27 > JADGQN01. Next base: position 868 of record JADGQN010000276.1, read on the forward strand.
GGCGATTTGATAATCCGATGGAAAAGACCGTATCGATCCGTGACGAGACCTCCCTGAGCGCTCGCAGAACGCTCGGCAATGCATTGTTTGCGATGCTGAACTGGATCATTACGCTGAGTCCCTTCTCATTCAATATATCGTCGCTGAAGCGCCCCGTGGCCGGATCAGTCATCAGAGCGGTTACGCCGCTTCCGGGATCAAACTCCACGCCCACCGCGGCTAGCGCCATGCAGATTTTCTGAACGTCGCGAAGGGAAGCGCTGACCCCCGGCCGTCCCACTTCCACCACGATCGCAGTCATACCTTCCGAAATGCGGCCCGTCCATTCGTTGAGCTTAGGCTCTGCCGCCGGCGGCGCCCCCTTCTTCGCGGGCAGATGCCCCGCGTATGGATTGCTGAAATGGGACCGGAGCTTTCTCGGCCACTCCAGTTCAGGCATGGCGATGGCGTCCTTGGGGCAGACTCCCGAACGTATGCAGGCACCGCACTCCACGCAGTCGGTCTGGTTCGCTTCACTTTTCTTCTTGCCCTCCCACTCTACCAGAGATATGGCGCCGACGGTGCAATAAGGATGGCAGGCCTTGCACCCGATACATGCTTCCTTGTTGACTTTCATCCAATGCCTCCTGTGAATATAGAGAACGATGAGTATAGCGACGGTGAGGCCCTAAGTCAAGGCTGGGCGGAACCCGTCTACCAAGTTACATTCAAATATAGTGGCGCCAGCCGATCCCCGAACGACACGTCCCCGTTCTTTCATGAACTCCATCAGGTAGGAGACATCCTTCCCCGAAGTCGTCTCGCCGCCGCGCACCTCCGTGAAATAGCCATCCGCGAAACATCGATCCGCGCTCTCTTTCTCTCTGACTGAGACTGAAACTTATTTTGACATGGCTGCAAACGAGGGGTAGCATGTAGAAAATGGAAATCTACATCAACACCTTACCCTATATTTTGTAGTCATAATCCTCTTGACTCACAAAATCCTTCTTCATATACTCTCCCATGAAAAAGGAAGTTCTTATCAATGACTAAATGGCGCGGAAATACTTCCTCGGTCGTAAAGCATCGATCAGGATACTTTCTTGAAAGGGCAGGCGTAGATAGGAGCGAAGGGACGAACAATGCGGCTTTGATCCGTTCATCCCCGCCATCCAGACGCACAAGGGCTCGTCGCTGTCTGTCGTGGTAAGCTGTTTTCCCAATCTCTAGGATCCGGTTCAAGGAGCGTATTTCATGGGAGACATGCCGCTTGATCAGGAACTGCATCACGAGATCTTCGGTTCAATTCTGGACAGAACCGAAATGACGCCCTTTCTGCTCTTGCCCGCCCGCGACTACCATTCGGCACTTAAACAGGTGACCAAGATGATGGTCAACCGCGGCTTCGACGCTCTCGATGACGACGAGCTGGCAGAGAGTGAACGTGAGCGTGCGGCGCGCTACATCCGGCACGCGTACGTCACTATTTTCGATGGGTTCTTCTCCTTTGTGACCAAGCAGTTGATTGAGCTTACCGCCCTGCGCTCTTCGAACGAAGAACTCTACCGCAACTGTCTGAACGCTCTTGCCGCGGCGCGAGCGGTGCTGCAGGACCCTTCTTTCCGGCGCGTCGTGGACGAAGATCCCCGCCACCTCTTTTTGCTTGCCTCCTCTCGGAAATATCCCCGCGTTTTTTCGGGGTATCAGGGGATCTCGCTCGACGTTCCCGCGGCTTGGCAACAGGCCGCTTGCTGCCTCTTAAAAATGGCGCATCTGATAAAGTCCGTGGAAGAGGACAGCCAGGACATCAACGACTACGTCCAGCTCGCCTTTTTTTTGGAACAGCAGGGGCAGAGTCTCGATGAACTGTTCGGTTACGACTGGGATAAGCCGGCGCGTATTCCGGACGACGAGCCCGCGCGACGGGCCTTTGTAAAGATCTCCACGTTCTTTCGCCGCCTGCGGAAGTCGCTGGTCTTTGACCCGTCAAGGGGATGTCTTGTCTTCAACAGCGGAGACGGCGTGGATGTCGACATCGCCGAGATCAAGGCTCGGCTCAAGAGTCCGGAAAGCATGGTCATCAAGCTGGCGGGAAATGTGGAAGGTGAGGCCTACGATATCAGGGATATCCTCGCGATCACGTTTATCCTCACCAACGTCGATGATACGCTAAAGCTATTCCATGCCCTCCAGAAGCGAGGTGTGATCCTGCAGGAAAACACGGCGTCGCACTCGATTACCCAGACGCTCTTTAATGGGCCGGAGGACATGAAAGAAGCGGTACGTAGGCTGATGATCAGCCTGTCCCGGAGCGGGGGAGGCAATGCCATGCCCCGGGAGGAGGAGCTACTCGCGCACGCGCGAACCTTTTATGAAGGGCTCGGCAAGAACACGGAGACCAACGCATATTCTTCCCGGGAACACAGAAAGTTCCAGTGCAAGATCGCCTTTTCCCTGCCCATCCATCGCGCCACGAAAACCAACGAGATCCTGATCCCTGGCACACCACTTTACGAGAACCGGGACAAGGTCAGCAAGAGGACAGAGCAGCACACGCTGGCGGTCGAATTGCGCATCTCCGACGTGGAAAACTGGCGAACGTCCGAGCGCAGGGGTGATTCGCACCATGATGCATATAAATTCCGCCAACTGGTCTATGTCATGAACCGAGTCTTCAAGAACACATTCCGCTTTCCGGCGGAGGGCCTTGCTCAACTCCGAAAAGATCAGACGGCAATCTTCCCTTGATACGCGGCCGTCAATAATCTTTTTCCTGATCTTCCGCGCGATCTACAAAACTGCTATTTTACGGTCACGAGAGTTACGCGATTGCAATATTTTTAGCTTGTCACCAGCTCGACGTAGCGTCCCGCGATACCTGAATCCACTAGCGCCGCTTCGGTGCGGACTGCACTGAAAGTCGAAGACTGGAGCGACTGCCGTACCGTGAACTCACACGACGGCACGACCGGTCTTACGCTCATTTCGGTTTTCCCTGGACTGCGACAGCTTTCGCATAACTGCCCATATGGGGCTCATCGCTTTGCCCAACCAGGCGATGGTTCCGCCCAAGTCTTCCATGTTCCGCAAGCCCTCGTCATCGCCCGCGACCTCGCCTTTCTCCAGGCCGAATCCGAGATTCCAGTAAGTCGAACCGGGTATAATGGCACCGGACATAAGGAACATATGGTTGATTGTGTCGAAGGCGTGTGTACCGCCTCCGCGCCGCACCGCGACCACTGCCGCCCCGATCTTTCCCCTGAGCAGTCCACCATTGGCTACGCTCACCAACCCTGCGCGGTCGAGGAGCCCTTTCATCTCGGCGCTGACGTCGGTGAAGTAGGTAGGAGTTCCGAGGATTATTGCCTGGGCGGCGAGCATCTTCTCAAAGCACTCGTTGAAAACGTCCACCTTCACGCTGCATAGGGCATCTTTCGTGCTGAAACACCGGTAACATGCGGTACATCCTCTGATCTTCTTTCCACCCAGCTGAATGAATTCAGTGTCCCAACCTGCGCTCGACAAGGGTTCGAGTACCTTTCTTAGCAGGATCTCGGTATTTCCCCCCTTACGCGGGCTTCCATTTACGGCTACGGCTTTCATGCGGCCTCCTTATGTATATTGATGGTCATCTATTATAACTCCTAGGGACCCTGCCCCAAGGGCCTCTTTGGGACCTTGCCTTCTCGGACCGTTTTCGCAGGCAGCCACAAATCGCGGCAGCCTTAGTGCTCTATGCCGAGCCTGGAGCATACGCTTCGCGCGAAGTTGCGCACGTTCTCGTTAGCGTCCTCTAGCCCGAGTTTTATCGGTGCTGCATATTTTTCGCGATAACCGTTCATCATCACGGTCAGCGCATTCAGTTTCCATTTCCAGAGGTTTTCCGGCCCTATGTACCAGTATTTGCGACCCAAGGTCCCCCCGATCTCGTCGTAGCTCGCCTTCATGATGTTTTCCGGACGCATCGAAGGTGCGAGCGCGTCGAGCCCCGGAAACTCCTCTCCGCCTGTCCATCTACCTTTGTTATGAGGGCATGCGTCCTGGCACGCGTCGCAGCCGTAGAGCCTTCCGCCGATCTGTTCCGTCATCTCGGGAGAGGGTACGCCCATGCCCATAGTGGCCGACAGGTTGGTCTGAAAACTGATGCATCCGATCATCGACATGGTATACGGCGCGCACAGAGTATGGGTCGGGCAGGCTTCGATGCATTTGCCGCAGCTTTCGGAACAATCTTTGAGCTTTACGTCGCGAATGAGTTCGAGCTCTCCGTCTACCGCGAGCATTTCTATGCGATTATGCGACCCTTTCTCAGTGTAGAAGAAGTTATTTCGGCGGATGGTTCCGAGCCCTGCCTGGTATGCTGCCCAGCGTGCAGGCGCCGGGATTCCATGACCTTCACCCAACGTGCACTTGAGACCGAGACTCTCAAGAAACGCGGCAAACTCTTTGCGTATCCTGAAAAACGGGGCGTTCTCGTCCGTCCGACTGTCGAACATATAGGCTTTGCCATAAACACCGTCGAATTCGGCGGGCACGTTGTACCTGTAACCGGGGACAATGGCGACGACGATGGATTTTATTGCGGGATTGGCCGCCGAGGGATCAGCATAGCCCCTGAACCTTCCATAGATCTTTTCTCCCATGGGGATACGCGAGATGCGCTCCTCCAGCTTATCCCGATAACCGGCCAGCGCGCCGACTCTTATGATGCCGCAATCTTCGTATCCAAGCTGCAGAGCTTTTTCCCGTATTCCGTCCTCCCTGTTCATAGTTCCTCCATGTTACTTTCGAATTGCAAGTAGTATAGACCATCAGCTTGCTTTTTGCAAGTAATTTGTATAACCTTATTACCATGAAGAAAATCACCAGGCGATCGATGTGCCCTATCAGCTCCACTCTCGATATTCTGGGTGACAAGTGGACGTTGCTGATCATAAGGGACCTGATGTTCAAAGGAAAGAAGACCTACGGTGAGTTCTCACAGTCCGAAGAAAAGATCGCGACCAATATTCTTGCCGATCGCCTCCTGATTCTGGAAAAGAACGGGATCGTCGAAAAAAGGGCTTTTCCTGGAAACAAGGTAAAGAATCTCTACCGACTGACCCCTAAGGGGATCGATTTGATGCCTGCCTTGCTTGAGATAATCCTATGGGGCGATAAGTACTTTGAAATCCCGGAACGCACGCATGGGTTTGCGAGAGACATCCGGAAGAACAAGAACGGCGCGATGAAGGAAATCCGGAAAAGACTCGCAGCGAGGGACCCGGAGCCCACAACCGAATGATCCCTTGTTTCACACAGCGCAACAATTGATTCGACTGCTTCACTATCGGCTCTGGGGCCTCTGTGCTCATCGACGTTATACGCAATCTTCGTCATGGTAGAGCTTCAAGATATTGAGAGCTATACCCTGCACACAACGCCTGTAATCATGCCGTCACTGTCCTCCTGCTTAGTTCGCCATTTCATTCCGTAATACGGACCTGCGCTCATCACGCGGGAACGCCGCCGCCCCGATTGTTGACTCCCTTCTTGCCTAAGGCAGTAGAGGCTCTATATGTTACACTAGTTCTTTCCTTTGCAGTCTCGGTGGGCGTGCGGAAGAGTGACTCGTGAAGGGAGTGAGTAGAGAGGGGGAGAATGAACGAAACTATCAAAATACTCGTTACTGACGATGATCCGAATCTTCTACTGGTAACAACCGAGGTGTTGA
>JADGQN010000277.1 GCA_017881765.1 Syntrophobacterales bacterium
GTTTGCGCTGCCGGGCAAGGGTGCGATAGGGATAGAGGTCGATTTTATCGTGAGGAAGGACCGTCTGGAGAGGGTGACCAATATCCCGCTGGATATAGTGTATCTATGACGGCTTCGTCAAAAGTCCACATGCCAGGTCGCCTTTTGCGCCTGCCTTCGTTGCCTTCGTCGTCGTGATCCTCGACGTACTTTGAGTACGCCTGCGTTCACTCCTCCTTGCTCGCCTCGGCAATCATCAAAATTCGACCTGGCATGTGGGCCATCAGACGGCATGTGCTTCGCCGGGTAGAACCTGTGAAAAAATCACGCGTCCCCCAAATGATGTGTAGGCCGGAAGGACCTTTTCGGAACGAACCGGGTACCCGGAAGCTATACAATGGAGGCTAATTGGTACTATCTCGGTACGATCCTGTGAAGGACGAAGCTGACTATTGAGAATAGAAGGCTGAAAAGAAGCGCCCACCCGAAGCTGCGTACTTCGAAGCCGGGCACGACGGCGGATGTGAGGAGCACCAATAGGGCATTGATGACAAAAATGAAAAGACCAAGCGTTACTACGGTCAGCGGTAGAGTGAGAATCACGAGGACAGGTCTCAAGATCGCATTGACCAGGCCGAGCACCAAGGCCGTCAAAAGCCCCGCGACAAAGTTCTTGACGGCCACACCCGGCAATAGGTAAGCCGCGATAAGTACAGCCAGGGTCGTAACCAACCAGTTGATCAGAATTCCCATGAATCTGCCCTCCCCTTTTTACTCCACCCACCACGACGGGAGACTCCCCCGCCATCGCAATAGCTCCGCTTTGAGCGCTTCCCATCTGGCGATAAGCTGATCCATCTGAGCCTGCTTACGCTGCAAGTCCCGGGAGAAACGAACTCCTACGGGCAGGAGCAGTTCCAATTGGTTGTACTTGTCGGCTGTCTGGCCGGGGTTTATGGGGGGCTGATTCTGCACCACATCGATGACGTAATCCACCCGATCTTTGAGGTCCTGGAGGTCCCCGATCTGTTTCCGAAGGCCTTCTGCTTGGGCGAAAAGTGTCTCGTAGCGTTGTTTAAACGACTGCTCCAGGGGGCTCATTTCGTAAGTCTGTTGGTAGCCTTCTTCCTGGGCCGGCAAAAAGCCAGGCAGAAGGCATGCGAGGCTGATTACCAGGAAGAATAAAGGGACGCGTTTCATGAAATACTCCCGAACGGTCGATGGTCCGTAACAAAAATATAGACATTGAGACGGTACTTTGCAAATCGCCTAATACCAAAGTATTAACAAAGTACTAATTTGTAAAGGATTTCCCAATACAGCCGATAAAGAGTTCAGTCAGATAATGACAGAACGATTGATCGCAACCAAGGATAACCAGGCATAGAAATGGAACTCCACGAGAGCATGCTGCGTGTCGCCTGCTTCAAGCTTGCGCGAAACAGGCTCTGGCAGATGAGACTGATCGATGCTGAGGAGGTGGAGTGTCTTGCCGATTCATTTTATGAGATCGCTATCAACCATGTGGAGCTGATCGGCAGTAAGAATCGGGATCCGAATCTTCTGGTACGAGCCGTCCGCTTCCTCGAGCTCATAGATGGGAATTCTCTCACGGAAGATGACCCTCAGTGGTTTCAGCAAAGCCTTTCTATGCTGATCGAACTTGCCTGCCCGAGCATTCGCCACACGGATGAATCCTGCGAGTTCTTAGAGGACCTGGAGAGCGGCATAGTGGAAGCGCGCCTGGAACGGATCGACTGATACCAAGTTGCCTTCATTCATATAGCTTCGTTGCCTGCGTCGGCACGACTCCGACGTACTTTAGTACGCCTCCGTCGCTGTCCTCCTGGTCGCCTTGCTCTATTTTTGAATGCAACTTGGTATCACGTTCCAGCCGTGGCTTCATACGATGAATTCACCATTGCGGTATATCAGCTCTCCATCCGCAAATATCCGGCCGTCTTTCTTCATGTCGGCAAGCAGGTCCCAGTGGATCGGGGACTCATTTTTTCCGCCTGTTTCAGGGTATGAAGCTCCAAGAGCGAGATGGATTGTCCCGCCCATCTTCTCGTCAAAAAGCATGTTCTTGGTAAAGCGGCGTATCCCCGTATTCGTACCGATTGCTGCTTCTCCAAACCTTTTCGCCCCGGGTATCTCGAGGATTTTCGCGAGTAGCTGTCCACCTTTCTTTGCTTCCCACTTCACCACCTCCCCCTGGTCGACGTAAAGCAGAATTTCTTCAACTTCCTCTCCCATGTAAATGCCCGGGAAAGAGAACGTTACTCTGCCGCGAACAGAATCCTCCTCCGGCGAGGTGAAGATCTCACCTGAGGGCATGTTATGTCTTCCATCGGAGTTGATCCACCTTCGCCCCCGGGTCGTAAAAGAGAGATCGGTGCCCCTGCCGACGATGCGTATATCGTGTCGCGAATTGAGAAAATCGACGATATGCTGCTGAGATGCACGCACCTTCCGCCACTCCTCCGGAGGGTTCTCCGAATAGAGGAAACATGCTGAGAAGACCATATCCTCATACTCGCTCCGTGAAAGAGAGCATTCTTGAGCTTGCGAGTCGGTTGGAAATTCACACAGAGTCCACTTGAGTGCACCGGTGGATGCCCGCTTCATGAAAAGCTTTTTGACTCGCGTTTGGGCCACGGCAGCCTTCTTCTTCTTTTCCGGGTCGACCGACTGAAGCTCTTTGACATTGAAGGGGGCCCGTATGGTCAGGAACGCGTCGTATGACTTGACCGCGTGAAGATACATGGGTGATACGTACCGCAGCTGCGCATCCCCGGCGTGGTCATAGAAAAGCTTGGATAATTCGTTGATGCCTATCTGGATCTCGGGGTGTGCGCCTGCATCGAGTGCCTCCCGGTACACCTCTTTGATCAGAGGCTCGGCCAGATAGGTTGAGCTAATGAGGAGCTTATCGCCCTTCTTCAATTCGAGTGAGTAATGGACCAGCAGCTTGGCGTATTTTTTGTAAATAGTATGCATGAATCACCCCAAAATGACGTGACGCGTGACGCGTGACGCGTGACAAGTACCACGGTGAACCACCAAGTGTTGAGCAGCCATTGCTACTCTGCCGTCAGAACTGAACATTATACTGAAACACCGAACACTATCTATTCAGCCAAGCCGTTACTCGTCACGCGTCACGTGTCACGCGTCACGGTTCTTTCATACTTTCACCAGCATATATTTCCTTTCTCCCAAGCCCAGCTTTTCTGCGTGGTCGAGCTGTACATTCCAGTCGATGGAAGGATAGACAGCCCTGAACTTATCCTGACCTCCTTTTGAAACCCTTTTTATTACCGTTCCGGGGAGAGACTCCTCGGCGTTTACAAGATCTGCACTGGCCGCATCTATGGAGACAGGATCAAAAGACGCAAGTATCCCCACATCTCTGACGATGGGGGCATCGTTGCAGGGGTAACAATCGCACGCAGGGCTCACATCGATGATGAAGTTGAGAAAGATCGTCTTCTTCTTTCCCTGAAGCACGCCGTAAGCATGCTCGACCATCTTCTTCTGGAAGAGGTCCGCGTCATCGGTCCACTGGATTTCGATGGCGCCCTCCGGGCAGATAGCGATGCATTCACCGCAGCCGATACAGGTCCTACCTTCCACTGTCGCTTTCTTTTCCTTTAATGAAATTGCCTGAGAAGGGCAATAGTCGAAACAGACCTTGCAACCCTTGCATTTCTCTATGTTGACCTGGGGTGCCACCGTGCTGTGCTGAACTAGCTTCCCATCCCTCGACGCGCCGCCCATGCCAATATTTTTGAGAGCGCCGCCAAAACCGGAGAGCTCATGCAGTTTGAAATGGGTGACCACGATCATGCTGTCTGCCTCTGCGATCTCTCTGGCGATGGAGACCTCCTTTAGCGCCTCGCCCGGGACTTTGACCTTGACACTGTTTGTACCGCGAAGCCCATCGGCAATAATCACTGGGCAGCCGACACACGTATAATCGAAGCCGTTGTACATGGCTGTACTGAGGTGGCTGACGGCATTGCTCCGCGAACCTTTGTAGAGCGTATTTGTGTCAGTGAGAAAAGGTTGAGCCCCTACGCTCTTTACCGTCTCCACTATGGTTCTCAGAAATACCGGTCTCAGAAAAGCACAGTTTCCCAACTCCCCGAAGTGAAGTTTTATCGCAACGAGATCGTTCTTCTTAACCATCTTGCCAATTTTCATTCTCTCCAGAAGGCCTTCGACTTTGTTGAGCAGGTTCCTGTCCGGACGGGCCCTCATATCGGTAAAGAAGACCTTCGACATAGCGTTTCCTTCCTGTTCTTGTTTAATTTAGATGCAAATTATGTTAAAAGTATTGCCTCATTCTTGTCAATAAGCAATCAGTTCCTGGTTTATTTTCTTTCTTTTGTTTCTTTGGTTCTTTTCGTTAAACCAGAGAAGCCAGAGAAACTAGAGAAACCGTTGAGGGAGGGGTTCGATGCTAAATCTTTCGGAAAAGCATGCGATGATCCAAAAAATAGCTGAGAAGCTGGCTAAAGAGAGAGTGGCGCCGAGGGCAAAGGAGATCGATGCCACCGGAGCCTTTCCGTGGGACCTGGTCGATTTGTGCAAGAAGCATGGTTTTCTCTATCTCATGTTGCCTGAGGAGTATGGCGGTCTTGATGGTGATATCACGTCGCTCTGCCTTGTTACTGAGGAGCTTGCCAAAGTGTCAGGCACGTCTTCTCTCATACAGCTTGCCCACCACGTCGGGGTGATGCCCATCATGGTGGCCGGGACCGAAGAGCAGAAGAAGTACATTTACGGCAAGATCGCGCAAGCGGATGAGCCGAACCTGGTTGCATTCTGTCTGACCGAACCTGAAGCCGGTTCCGATGCCTCGCACATGAGGACGGCTGCAACGAAGGAGGGCGACCACTACTACCTCAACGGCAAGAAATCGATGATCACGAACGGAGCCAACTCGCAATTTTTTACCGTGTTTGCGACGACCAACCCGGCGGCAAGGAATGCGGGCATTTCCTGTTTCTGTTTTGAGAAGGATTACCCGGGAGTCGTCATCGGCAAGAGTGAAGAGAAGCTGGGTATGATCGGTTCTGACCTGACAGAGCTGATCTTTGACAACGTGAGGCTTACAAAAGACAATTTGATCGGCAAAGAGGGTAAGGGTTGGGACATCGCCATGGCGACCCTCAACCTGTCAAGGCCTGCTGTGGGCGCTCAGGCAGTGGGGATTGCCCAGGGTGCGCTTGACTTTGCCGTCGAATACGCGTGGAAAAGGGTTCAATTCGGCCAGAAGATCGCCGATTTTGAGGGGATTCAATTCATGGTAGCGGATATGGCAACCCAGGTGGAAGCGGCGCGGGCGCTTGTCTATGATGCTGCCCTCCTGCTCGACATGAAGGTCTACGAGAGAGACAAGATGAGCGCTATCGGTGTGGACAAACTCTCTGCCATGGCCAAAGTCTTCTCGGCGGATACGGCGATGAAGGTGACTACTGATGCTGTGCAGATCCTTGGCGGAGTTGGATACACGAAAGAGTATCCGGTCGAAAGGATGATGAGGGATGCGAAGGCAACCCAGATATACGAGGGTACAAATCAGGTACAGAGAATCGTCATAGCCCGGGACATTTTCCGGAAGTACATCCCGTAGCCATTTTTGATTGCGCCGGCCGAAGTGGGCCCTTCTATTCTTTGCCCAGACCGCCTCATTGTTTTGATCGAACTATAGAGACTCTTTTGCTTACCGCTTGGACGGGCTCAGTGCACCGAGTTCCTTGAGTGCGCCCGCGATGTCACGGCTGAGAGCCACGAGTGCACGGCTGTGGGCCTGGATCAGGGCCTCGTAGTCCTGGCCCGTCACAGGCTCGCTGTAGCTCGATTTTCTGGCCATACGCGCTTTCTCTGCACCGTATAAGACGCTCCACCAGGCTTCAAGAGAAACGGTCTTGCCGAGTGTCCCATCCATCCGCAGCAGTTCCACCTCCACCCGGTAATCGGGCACCTGGGATGGCCTCCACGGGAAGAGCACGACCTCTTTTGTACAGAGGAGCCGTGCTACGTCTTCCGCAAGGGTACGGGGGACGCTGTCACTAAGCGGCTCTGCCCATAGATCGAAATACGAGAGGACGAGCTCGTTCGGGGTGGTACGGGTAACGACCTGAGGCCGGTTCACATATTCAGGCAGCTTTACGGGTCCTATACCGACGCTGACACAGGACGCGTCCGGTGTAACTTTACTTTCGCCCGTAAGAGGGCTCAAGACGTAATAGTGCGACGGTGCGTTACTTGCGCACCCAACGAGAAACAGCAGGCATAAACCTATTCCGACAGAAACAAAGGAGCTTTTCATCTCACTTCCCCCCTGCGTTTTTCTTCCCGAAGATGATTGAGTCGGGTTGATGCTGCAGCGTATCCGCCAGGAGCTTCAGGGCCCGGGCCGCGGAGCTGAGATCCTCGAGCGTTTTTTCGAGACGGTAGGAGACCATGGAGTCCTCCCCGGCCAAATCTTCGATA
>JADGQN010000278.1 GCA_017881765.1 Syntrophobacterales bacterium
TCCTTGCTAAAACCAGACAAACTAAAAAGGATAATCGACAGAAGGATCAACAGGATAGACTCCTTAAAGATCAGGTTCTGCTTAACCGAAATTGCCTTACTGACCTTGGTTCTCGCACTCCTGATATCCTTAGAATCAGTCCCAAGAAGGATGCGGCTCATTTGAGATGTATCCTGTGTAGTAAAAGTTCGGTTAGAGTATTCTTCGAGCTGTTTGTTCAGCAGGGTCTTTATCTGGCCCCTTGTTTTCGATTCCTTTATCTCATGAATGACGGCATCCGCATATTCAGGAATACCCTTTTTAATATCTTCCAGACTTACAAAAATATTTATAAAGGATTGCTTAACCCGACCCTTCACGGAGCTTGAATTCTCTTCTCTGATTTTCTTGTCAATTTTATCAATAAGTGTATTCAACAGAACCTCGACATGTTTTCGGAGGTCCCGTTCATTCGTCCCTGACAAATCCAGCTTATTGATCTCCGCGGTGAAAATTGCGGTAATTTGTCGTTTCCATTCGTCAACACTTAACAGACCGTATTTGACATGGTTGAGTTCAGCATAATCGGTTTTGTTCTTTTGGTTGGAAATTGAATTTGAAATAATTTGCTGGCATAAAATAACCGATGCGATGATGATTATTAAGGATAAGATCAATTTGAACAGTTTCATTGAGTGACCTTCATCCATCGTAATTAGGGAAACGCCCATTTTCTCCCATTCGCTTATTTCTCCATCCTGATTTTCTTTGGCCTGCATCTCTTGTTGTTATTTAACTTTCTTCCCATTCATATGCCCGCCGGCACTTGACCAAAGATATTCTTCCGACCGCTTCACCATGCCCTTGAATAAACCCAGAAGGGTCACTCCCCCGACAAGTACAACGCTGCGATATCAAACGTGTTCATAACCCTCCTTCGATCCTCGTCGAGGCGTTGGTGCTCACGCGTACAGCATTCAGGATATCTCCCGATTTGCCTCCAGGAGCGGTAGCAATGTAACGCCGCTTCCATGCTCATTGTTTGGGCAGGGTGAAGCTAAAAATACTTCCTTTGGCTGGTGCGCTTTCGGCCCATATCCTACCTGCATGCCCCTCAATTATCGTTTTCGCAATGGATAACCCGAGCCCCGAGCCCTTCGAGTCTCTGCGTACGCGGTAGAATGCCTCAAATATATGGGACACATGACCTTTTGGAATGCCTATGCCTGTATCCATAAAGGAGACAAGTATTTCATTGTCTCTGTCTGACAGCTTGGCTGTAACAGTCCCTCCTTCGTTAGTATATTTTATCGCATTGTCGAGAAGGTTTCTGATCACACGACCTATCTTATCCGTATCTGCATTAATCATAGGAAGCATCGTTTCCGGGAGTTCAGCAGGTATCGTTATCTTTTTCTTTTGTGCCTCCAATTGGACGGCTGCGATGCTTTTCTCGATCTCTGCTTGTATATTGCATGGAGCAAGAACAGGCTTATATTCTTTTGCTTCCAATCTCGCAAGCTCCATAAAGTCAGATATGAATTGTGACAATTGTTTAAGGTCATCACGGATAATTTCAAGATAGTCTTGCTGCTTTTTTGCCAGGGCTCCGGCCTTGCCTGCAATAAGCCGCGATAAGAAACCTTCCGACGTAATAACGGCATTTTTCATATCATGGGCGAACATGGAGAGGATATTCTTTCGCTCTCTTTCCAGCCTTTTGGATCTCGTAATGTCTTCGGCTGCAAGGAGGATCATTTTCTTACCAACTACTTCTTGATGGATCTGACGGGCATTAAGTCTCACTATTTTGTGTCCTACCGTAGGAAAGTCATGCTCAACTTCAAAGTTACCTATATGGGCGTGTTTGGGCAAAATGTCCTCAAGCAATATCCGGAGCCGGGGAATGTCCCACTGTCGGTTTCCCAGGTCGTAGATGAGTTTCCCTAAGGTTTCCCTTGGTGTTACCTTGAAGGTCTTATAAAAGGAACGGTTAGCCGAAAGCAATTTCAGGTCTTCATCCAGCACCAAGAGTGGATCACGCACTGTTTCGATAATGTTTTCAGCATAGCTGCGGGCTCTCTCTGTCTTGGCTTCGCCACGCTTGAGCTTTATTTTAGACGCCTCAAGCCCCTTGATCAAATCTCGTAGTTCCCTCAGCTCATCGATCAATTCCTCTTTTGTTTTTTCCTGGTCGCTCATGGTAAGAGTCCTCCGATTATCCGCCCGTTACAAGATATGCATTTTGCAGGTAATGTGCCACTCTAGAAAACTGAAGGGAGCTTAGCAAGTCATCGGGGCCGCCCGTGCTTTGCTACGATCTTCGGGGGTCGAGAAGCTGATAATGGGAATCGATCAGATGGCCCCGCCTGTTAAGCTTTAGATCTGTTCATCGGAGCTCTTTTTATGCAGCAACATCCGCATTACCATGCATAATCTTCAATTTCTCCGGAGCAGGCAGCGTTGCGCATTTCAGGAAGGAACAAATCGATTTTATCGTAAAGGATTTTATCAAGAATCTTACATCGCAAAAGATGACACGTTCACCTAAGAGGAGCGAAAACCCTCGCGACAACGGGAGCGATGATTAACGAGGGAAAGAAAGCATAGCCGGACAGCACGGTCGATAGGGTCGCGGAAGTGGTCAAGCAGGACGTGACCATCGAAAATGGCAAGGTGACTGGGTTCCGTGTGAGACTCAACCTGTCATTCAAGTACCACACGGAAAAAGGCTGAGAAGTCGACCGAAAGACTGTGTGGGCAAAAGAGAACTGCCCATCCCCGCGCCAACCGCGCGGACGGCATCGATATCTCCGGCAAAAATGTCTACAGAAAGGATTTGTACATTCTCTCAAGAACATCCTTCAGAGAGCCCCTGAATGGACCGGGGGACTCCATCTTGATGGACGCGAGTGCTGCGGCGAATTGAAGCGAGTCTTCAACAGAATGATCCAGTATGCGTGCCAGATACGATCCTATGAGGGTGTCGCCTCGTCCCATCCTGCCTCTGGTGCTTCTGTTGGTAAATTTCGCAAATATGGATTTTCCCGCGCGCTGAGCCAGTGCCCCCTCTGAAGAAGTTATTATAGTTTCGGAACTTCCCCAGTCTTCCAGTATGTTCGCCTGGTCATGCAGGACGTCAGTACCGGTCAGCGCTTTCGCCTCCAGCGTATCTAATTTTACAAAATCTGCCATAGTCAGAATCTCTTTTTTTTCTTGGACATCTTTAAGGTGGAGGGCTCCCGTCTCACCGTCAGGCTGAAGCACAAAACCCTGCATGTCCACGGATAAACGGAACCCACGCGTCCTTAGCCCTCGCATAAGGTCCAACTGAAACTGACGTGCGCCCACACAGCAGAGGTGAACCAGGCGTGACTCAAAAGGAGGTATGTCGCCAATAACAAACTGTTCTCCGCCCTTTATCAAAAAGGGCTGTCTCTGATCGATATCTGCCGTCGCGAAAACGACACGGTACTGCACCGTCTCGCCGCGCTGCACGAACTGATCAACACCAGCATTGCTCAGTGGTTCCAAGAGGTATTCTTCACTTTCAGAGACCCGCGTCACCGCGGCAATCTTTTTTTCGAGGTAGGAAGCTGCTATTGCAGCGAAGAGTACCGGACTGGCCTGTTCAAGGAAAGGGGGTCCTTCGAAAGGAATAATTATCCCCGTACCTAATTGACCGACGAACACAATATCGTAGGGTTGCATTTTCAGCATCGTTTCAGCTCTTTAGTGCTTCGGCTTGTCTATACTGACTGCTTGGACTATTGATGTCAAGTGCTTTTGTCAAACATCATTTCCACATGGAAGGTGCGACCCTTTAACATTCAAATGCGGGCGCGATTACAGGAAGCTATACGTACTTTGGTCCACCTACCAAACAAAGCATCCCGGACATTGTCTAGATATAACGATTACCAGTTCAAAGACGCAAATTATTTGTCGGTTTCTCTATGCTTTCCATTGAGGTCCGGAAGGCGCCTTTCTCCCTCGGGTCCGTCTTTGGCGCTGCTTGTCTGACCTCCCGAGGGCTCGATGTTCTTGTTGCTTATTTGTTAACCCTTCCGTCAAGGCGCACCCTGTGTGGCAGGGTGCGCAAGACGTCAGAAGCCGTGTGATTCTGTCTCTTGCTATACGCTATCTACGCTCCCTTATTGTTCAGCGCCTCCATAACTGTTTTGGGATCAAGAGGGAGACGCCGTATGCGCACGCCCGTGAGATTGAAGAGCGCGTTGGCAATCGCCGGTGCAATGGGCGTCACCGGAGGCTCGCCGATACCTCCGATCTTCTCCGTGCTCTTGACTATGTGGACGTCAATCTCGGGGGTTTCACTCATCTTCAGAATCGGATAGTCATCGAAATTGGCCGACTTGACACCACCGTTGGCAAACTTGACCTTCTCCTTCAATGTGGTGCTCAAGCCCATAATGGCACATCCTTCCGCCTGTGCTACTAGGGTGTCAGGGTTTACGACGGGACCGCAGTCGATAGCAAACGTGATTTTATGGACCGTTATCTTTCCATCTTTCTCGTTCACGGAGATGTCGGCGACTGCGGCAACGTAACTGCCGAAGCAGGAGTGCTGGGCTATGCCCCGCCCCTGACCCTGTGGTACGGGCTTTCCCCAGCCTCCCTTTTCCGCAACGGTCTCAAGCACGCGTCGAGCCCTCACATTGTTCTTGAGAAGCTCCAACCGGAACGCTACCGGATCTTTGCCCGCCGCCTTGGCCAATTCGTCCATGAAGCATTCCATGATGAACGCATTCGGCGCATTTCCGACGGAACGCCATGGGGCAGCGGGGATGGGCAGGTCCGACAAATACTGCTCTATATGCCAGTTCGGGATCTCATAGGTCGTATGACTGAACGCCGGTGTGACTGGATTATCATGGAGGCCCAAAAGGCTGTACGTGTCGACCCCATTTTTGATCCCCGCCGGGTTTAAGAACCTCAGAATAGACGTGCAGGAGACCTTGTGGTCCCAGCCGGTGACGCTGCCCCGGCTGTCAAGGCTCACCTGAATCCTCTGGCATGTTGAGGCGCGATAGGCATCGTACTTCATATCCTCCTCGCGGGTCCAGATCACCTTCACCGGTTTACCCACAGCCTGGGAGCAGGTAACGGCATCTATCACAAAGTCTGGACGCGACCGTCTTCCAAGTCCGCATCCGACCAAGGTCGTATGGACGTTGATCTTCTGCAGGGGCAACTTCGTCAGGCCCGCGGCGGTCATCTGGGTAAGTGTCTGGCCCTGTGTGGGCACCCATATGTCACACCGGTCCTTTTGAACGTAAGCCGTACAGTTCATCGGCTCCATGGTGACATGGGCGACAAAGGGCACGAAATAGGTGGCCTCCACCTTCTTCGCGGCCTCACTCAAAGCCTTCTTAGCATCTCCTGTGTTTACAACCAGGGCGCCCGGTTTATCAAGGCCCTCCATGTAAGACTTTTCAATCGACTCATCATTCATATCAGGATGGGTTCCTTTGTCCCAGTTCACCTTAAGGGCATCGCGGCCTTTCCATGCCGCTGTGATGGAGTCCGCAATGACGGCAATGCCATTAGGCGTCTTCGCGACCTTGCTCACACCCTTGACTGCCATGGCTGCGCTCTCGTCGTACGAAACAGGTTTCGCCCCGTATGCTGGCGGACGGGCGATGACGCCATAGAGCATGTCAGGGACATTAACATCAAGACCGTACACAGCGCTACCGGCTACTTTATCGGGTATATCCAGACGGGCCATGGGCTTGCCCATATATCTGAACTCGCTTTCTTTCTTGAGCGGGGGATCCTGCGGGATGGGGAGTTCTGAGGCCCTGCGGCAGAGCTCACCGTAAGTGAGGGTACGACCGCTCTTCTTATGTTTCACGGCACTCTTGACAGCCTCGCACTCGGCTTCGGGTACCTTCCAGGTCTGGGCAGCAGCGGTAATGAGCATGGTCCTACCAGCAGCGCCCGCTTTGCGCAGCGGCGCATAGAATCCTCTCACACTTTGGCTTCCCACGGTCGCCTGCATGCCGGAGACAGGGTTTTTGTACGCGTCGGCAGCCGGAGCCTGCTTCACCCGTATCTGGCTCCAGTCAGCTTCAAGCTCATCGGCAACGATCATCGACAGGGCGGTTCTCACTCCCTGGCCCATCTCAGAATTTGGGATGGTGACGGTGACGATATTGTCAGGGGTCAGCTCAAACCAGACGTTGGGTGCGAAGACGGCCTTTCCCACCTCTTTGGCGCTAAGGAGCTTCGTGCCGAGGGGCGTGACGGAAACCGCTATAATCAGAAAAGATCCTTTGAGAAGGTCACGACGTGATATCGATTTCATGATTTCTTGCCCTCCTTTCTCGTTAGGTCTACGGCGGTCTTGATACCCTTCTTCATGCGGGGATAGGATCCGCAACGGCAGAGTACATCATCCATGGCGCCGATGATGTTAGCGGGGTCAGGGTTTTTG
>JADGQN010000042.1 GCA_017881765.1 Syntrophobacterales bacterium
CACTTCAGAAAACCTCTCCAGCGAATCGGTAACAAAATAGCTGGTCCGGCCGCGACCCGAATCTTTCAGCAAGCCGCGCGCACCCAAAAGCTCCTGTACTTCCATGGCCGTTTCCCTGCCGGTATTTACTATGAAAACATCGGGACCGAGTTCCTCGCTGATCGTGCGCTGAAGGATTGGATAGTGTGTACATCCCATGACGAGCACATCGATGCCGGAGCTATGAAACGCTGACAGGTACTTCCTGACCACAAGGTGAGCGACCTCAGAATCTTCCCACCCTTCTTCGACTATCGGAACAAAGAGAGGGCATGCCTGCGACAGGACCTGCACATGACGATCGATTCTTCTGACCGCCCGCTCATATGCCATACTTTTCACCGTAGCCTTCGTGCCTATGACGCCTATCTTCTTTGTTGTCGTCTGCCTGGCGGCCGCTGCTGCTGCCGGATCGATCACGCCGAGCACAGGTATGGGAAGTTTCTTCTTAAGAATGTTGAGGGAGAGCGCGGACGAGGTGTTACATGCAATCACGAGCGCTTTGATGCCTTTCGCGAGGAGGAAGAGAGCGGTCTCGAGCGCGTAGCGCGTCACAGTGTAGGGAGACTTGTTACCATAGGGCACCCGGGCTGTATCGCCGAGGTATATAATATCTTCCATGGGTAAAAGGCTTCTCACTTCCTTGAGCACCGTGAGCCCGCCAATGCCCGAGTCGAACATCCCGATTGACAGATTTTGCATGTGACAAAGCTTATGTGACGGACCGGGAAAAGTCAAGCCGCCGTTGGCGCATTTGCCATTGGCGCATCTCGCGTCGCCTGTCTGAATTGCTATTACGTGACACTCTTTTGTGGCTCGTGTATAATGGCCTTGTGAGGAAAATAACCGAGAGCGGTAAGAGCCGGTTTTTCTAGTTTCTTTAGTTTTTCTGGTTTCTCTGGTTAAACGAGAAAACGAAATAGACATTTTCATAGTCCACGTGCCGTGGGCGGCATGATGGTCCTAAGTGGGGTAAAGGGGGAATCGCATGAAAAGGGTTCGTTACTTTGACGGAATGCTTCTTTCAATGGCAGATTTTCAGGCGGAGCAACAGTACCTTCGCGAAAAGCGGAAGATGCACAATCGCTGCTTGCATGGCTTCGGCGTGGTATACGGGCTCGAGGCGTCGATATTCAAGGGAGTCATCCGTATCAGCCCTGGCCTTGCCCTGTCTTGCACCGGGGATGAGATCATGCTTGACGAGCGGGTTGAAGTTCCGCTACCCCAAACAAGAAACAATGCGTATCTAACCATCCGTTACCAGGAGCGAGACATTGATCCCGTTCCTGCCCCGGCGGGAGCAGGCGTTGAAACTTCCCGAATCGAAGAGACTCATGAAATTTCGTTTCAGGAACACGATCCCTGCCATGGGCATGCACGCGCCAAGTCTGCGAGATCCCGGGCGCTTGGTTGCGGGAAAGGGCATCCCATCGCTATTGCGAAACTGACACACGGAAAGGAGGGCTGGAGGATCGATCATGAGTATCAGCCGCCCCGTGTGGCGGGGCTCATCCGATAGAGCTGTGAATCGTTTGGCCTTTAGGTCTGAAGAGTGGGGCTATACCGACTTGGATTCAAGCGGAGACCGAGGCGGCAGCGAGGAGCCGACGCAGGCGTACCTGAGGGTACGTCGAGGAGCGCGACGCAGCGACAACGAAGGTATACGTTTGAATCCAAGTCGGTATTACGCCTTGAGAAGCCCCAAGGCTGTCCTTACCTCTTCCATAGTCTCGGCAGCCATAGCCCGACAGGCCTTGGCGCCTTGTTTAAGCGCATCCATGACGTAGGCACGATCATTCTTAAGAAGAAGCGCCTTTTCCCGAATTGGCGTCAACTCCGCCATCATCTGCTTGAAGAGAATCCGTTTGCAGTCAATACAGCCTATGGATGCGGTGCGGCATCCCTTATCCAACTCGCTGTGTGCCTCTTCGGGCGAGAAAGCGCGATGCATAGTAAAAATGTTACAGACTTCCGGATCCCCGGGGTCACTCCGCCTCACCCGATTCACATCCGTGACGGCAGTCCTCAGTTTGTCCCACATTTCGCTCTCTTCTTCCAGAATGCCGATATAGTTGCCGAGGGTTTTTGACATCTTACTCCTCCCCTCAGTGCCCAGGATCTTAGGCGCGCAGGAGAGGATCGCCTCAGGCTCCGGGAAGATCTGGCCAAACCGGCCATTGAACTTCCGGGCTATTTCCCTGGACAGTTCCACGTGCTGTACCTGGTCTTCCCCGACGGGGACAAAACCGGCTCTGTATACCAGGATGTCCGCTGCTTGCAATACAGGATAATCCATGAGGCCCATATTTATGTTGCTGCGGTGCTGCTTCGACTTGTCTTTGAACTGCGTCATCCTTTCCACTTCACCCACAGGTGTCACACAGTTGAACACCCATGCGAGTTCCGTGTGCTCCGGAACGTGAGACTGTACCATGACATGACATTTCTCCGGGTTCAACCCACAGGCCAGTAAAATAATAGCAGTGTCCAGGCTCCGCTGGCCCATCTCGCTCGTCTCATACTCAACGGTGACAGCGTGATAGTCTACGACAGAGTAAATGCAGTCGTATTCGTCCAGCAGGGAGACCCACTGCCTGAGAGCACCGACGTAGTTTCCTATATGAATGTCGCCCGTAGGCTGAATACCGCTGAAAACTCTCTTCACTCGACTACCCCCAAAGGCATCGTTAATCTACACTAGGAGCGCATAAAAAATCAACAGCGCGCGGCCAGCGGTCTCATTAAAAAATTGACAATGTTTTTGGAAACATACTATATATACTGCATGCACATATTGTATACAGTACTTCTTTCATCGCAGCCCTTTTGCAAGGCGTTGACGACATGCTGACCCGCTGCCGAGAGAGAACCCCATCATCACCCATTGTACACTTACTTAGCTAAGGAGGTAAAAAGAATGGCCGGTGCAGAGAAAAGTCAGGAAGCAAAAAAGAGAAAGCTTCTCAGGGAGCACGTATACACTGGTGTAAAGAGTGCTATCATTGGCGGCGACTTTCAGCCGGGGAAAAGACTGATTGAGGAAAGGTTGGCGGCTGATATGGCTACAAGCAGAACGCCCGTGCGGGAAGCCATTCAGAAGCTGGAAAAGGAAGGCCTTATCTTCAGGCTACCAAGGGGCGGCTTTGCCGTCAAAGCGGTTACCGAGGACGAAGTCGAGGAGATCCTGGGGTTGAGGAGCATTCTTGAGGGATATGCAGCGTATCTCGCGACCTCCAGGATTACCGACGCTGAGTTGAAACGACTGGACGAGATCATCGCACGAGAAGATGCATGTCTCAAGAACCTCAACGTGGATGAATTCATAAGGCTCGACGGCGAGTTTCACGACGTACTTTACAGAGCCGCGAAAAACGCCCGCCTGTACGGCCTGCTCAACGATCTAAGAGACTACATGTATCGCTACCGGGTTATCATACTCCATTATCAGAGGAAGCTTCACCTGGCCGTACAGGACCACAAGGAGATGCTGGCCTCCATAAAGTCGAAGAGCCCACGGCAGGTCGAAAGACTGGTGCGAAAGCATGTGAGCAGAGGAAAAGAGATCATCAAAAAGAAGATCAAACAGGGCGAGCAAGCACGGGTCTGGTAAGCCCGATGGCAGCGAATCGGTTATAATATACCGCGTGAGAGCAAGTATTGTAGCCATCCTTGTGATACTGTTCTGCGTTGGAGTGCAGGTGCGCGCGGAAGGTCAGGAGGCACCCGCAAAGACTCAGAGCGGACCGGACGAACAGGCCGGCACCTCACGTATCACAATCATTCAGCCGCAGGAAGCAGCAGAGCCTCAGCCAAAGAAGGATCGTATGCTGACAGAAGAGGAGGCATACGACCTTGTCTGGAATCTGCCGGAAGTTAAGAAAGAGATTGAAACCATTCTTGAGAAGGGAGGCGTGCCGTTCTCGACAGTGGGCGCGAGGCCAAGTCCCGCGGGCCAGCCAGAAGGAGACAAGTCCTTCTATGCCATCCGTTTTCAGTCGGTGCACGCGAAGGATGTACTGGTAGACCTGCTCTTCTCTGTCGACGCCTTCACCGGCGATATTTCAGTCTATGATTCATCCGCGGGGTCGTTTATCTCTCTTGATGATTGGCGCCGGCGGAGAAGGTGATGTGCACACCACCGACTCGCCTCTGCACTTCTTTTGTTAGTCCCGGTTCTTATGGTATAGTGCTTATTTACAGCCCTATCGTGAAGGACCGCGCTGCTTCGAACATCGCACAAAGGTAGCGGATGAAAAGGAGTTTACATGTTTAAAGGGCTCATGATGACCATCAAACCTGAGTCACTTCTCATCTCCTTCGTCGCCGTGAGCACGGGCACGGCCATCGCGTCGTTGTACGGCCCGGTCCACTGGGCCCGCTACGGCCTCACGCTCATCGGCATGATTTTCATGCAAGCGGGAGCGAATGTGCTGAACGACTACTTCGACTACAAGAACGAAGTCGACACTTCCCATGTTCCAGGGAGCTTCGGCACTGGTGGTCGCGCCATAGGGCAGAACCTGTTGTCTCCCGGCCTCGTGCTCATTCTTGGTCTCCTCTTCTATCTATTCACGTTGCCGATTGGCATCTACCTCACGGTTAAGGTAGGGCTTCCCATCTTGATCCTGGGTATAATAGGATTTTTTGTCGGCTTTTTCTACACGGGCAGCCCCATCGGCTTCAAGTACTACGCTCTCGGTGAACCAGCGGTTTTTCTGGTATGGGGGCCGCTCATGGTGAGCGGCGCCTACTATGTTCAGCGCGGCTCATTCTCCGTACAGCCGATCTTCGTATCACTTCCTGTCGGTATCCTGGTAGCCCTCATTCTTTTTGCGAATGACATCAGGGACCTTGCCTCCGATACACGCGCACGCATCAGTACCCTCGCAACGATACTCAAGAAAGAAGGGGCCGTCAAACTCTACCGCTTCCTCGTGTTCGCCTCTTACGGGATCACCCTGCTGCTCATCGCAGCCGGACAGTTGAGTCTGTGGGGTCTCATCACACTCGTTTCCCTTCCTCTCGCCCTCAGGCTGATCAAGCAGATGCAGGTTGCAGTCCCTGCCGACGCGGATGCGAGAACCGCGCAACTCAACACGGTTTACGGCCTGCTCCTGGTCGTGTCGATAGTGTTGCAAAGGCTTCTCTCTTGACGCATTTTCAAAGACTATGTCTGACAGTGCCTGCCGCCTTTCTCCTCTGGTTTGTCACCTTTGCCGTACCTTCCGGTAATTTCTGGCTCAAACTTTCCTTCTCAGCCTTACTGCTTGCTGTATTCGCTTTCAAGCCTGTCCTCGAACAAAGAGAGAGACTTCTCAGCCTGAAAATACGATTTGTTTACGTAGGTATTCTGTCCGCGGTTCTCCTCTATGCAATCTTCTGGATCGGCCGCGAGGTATCGATAGCCTTGTTTCCATTTGCTTCGCGAGAAATAGGCAACGTTTACGTGACAAAGGCACAACTCAACCCCGCGGCCATTGGATTGCTGTTATTTTTCGTCATGGGACCCGCGGAGGAGATTTACTGGCGAGGCTTTGTCCAAGAAACCTTGAGCGGTCGCTTCGGCCGTATTACCGGCCTGTGTGCGACCTCAGCCGTCTATGCGCTCGTCCATGTCTTTGCTTTCAACTTCATGCTGTTCGTGGCTGCCGGCGTTTGCGGCCTGTTCTGGGGATTGCTTTACCTGCGGGAAGGAAGCCTCATACCGGTGATGCTTTCTCACGCCCTCTGGGATTTGATGACCTTTGTGCTGTTTCCCTTCAACTGATACCAAGTTGCCTTCATTCATATAGCTTCGTTGCCTGCGTCGGCACGACTCCGACGTACTATAGTACGCCTCCGTCGCTATCCTCCTGGTCGCCCGGGGTACCCGGCCGAAGGCTGGGTCGTATTTTTGAATGCAACTTGGTATGAGCTGTTTGCAATAACCTGTTTGGCTATTGGTTCCAAAATCCCGAAGAACAAGAAACAAAGAACTGTTTTAAGATAAACACATACCCGCCGATAACACTGGTAGAGGTCGCGGAGCAGACAGGTGAACATCTCAACGGCAACAAACAGCGAAGGCCAGAGGGTCTCCGTCATGATCTGTCCCCTGTGCCACAGCGCGGCAGTGCAAGAAACGTCCATTATGATGAAGGCGCACGGCGTCACGGTCAAGTTCTTCTGCCTTCCCTGCCAGATGGAATTCTCTGTGGATTATCTTGCAGTACGGGCAACGTGGTTGGAGAGGATCAGCGATCAGCCCTGCGTGATGCAGGTGCTCAAACACTGGTTCGCGTGATAACAGGAAAACAATAAAACAGGTTGAGGTAAAGACTGAAGCAAAGGTTGAGGTAAGGACTAAGGCATCCCGCGTTCTTTCTCGACCTTTGTTCTTTGCTTTTTCCTCAACCTGTTTTTGTCTTTACCTGTCTCACTCTCAACCTTTGTTCTTGTCCTTTCCTATGTTTCACCCTTTATAATAGCTCATTGCCTCAGGTAAGAGGGCTTCAATCTGCCTGATCCTGGTCTCCGGCGCAGGATGTGTGGACAACAACTCCGGGGGGCGGCTGCTGCTTGATTTGGCCATCCGCGTCCAGAAGGGTACCGCCTGCCTGGGATCATAACCTGCCTTGGCCATCAGGATGAGGCCGATCCGGTCCCCCTCGGACTCCTGGGTTCTGCTGTACGGAAGCAGGAACGCCACGTTTGTGCCCACGCCGTAGGCCTGAAGAAAAAGATTGCTCGTGGTAGCGGGACTCGTGGAAAGGGCAACCGAGAGTGCCGCGCCTCCCAGCTGCTGAAGAAGTCCCTGGCTTACCCGTTCATTTCCGTGCTTTGCGACGGCATGCGCGATCTCGTGGCCCATCACAACCGCAAGTCCCGTCTCATTCTGGGCTATCGGAAGAAGGCCGGTGTAGACAGCCACCTTGCCGCCGGGCATGCACCATGCGTTCACGGTCTTGTCATCCTGGATCAGGTTGAATTCCCACTTGTAATTGCGCAGCTCTGATTCCAGTCCGCGTTGCCTCAACAGGTCCTCTGTCGCGCGCGCGATTCTAATGCCCACGTTCCTCACCACCTGCACCTTCTGCTGGTCCTGGGAAAGCTTGGCTTTGTGAAGAACGTCCTGGTACTGCTGCAAGCTTATGGTGAGCAGTTCTGAGTCGGAGACCAGGTTAAGCGATTGCCGCCCTGTTGTTATGGGAACAGTACTGCAGGCAACGAGCATGAGCATACAGAGACACAGACCGGCAACCACCCGGATGGTCGGGAAACTTCCCTTGCTCGATAGCTTGCGCATCGTAACCTCCTTGTTATGGACAGCCAACCTCGCATGCATATTATTCCGCGCTTTTTGCAGGCCTGCAAGTATCATGAATAGAAGATAGCCGTTAGCCACAAAAAGGGCCGGCTCGAGGAATCCTCACCCGACCGGCCCAAAACAGACTCAAGCCGCTTTATGCCTTCGCTGCCGCCGCGTCTCGGGCCGCAATCGACCGGCTGACAAAGGTCAGCAGGGCCGCTATTATGAGGACAGCAATAATTATGAAGAAGGTCAGCGTATCCGAGCCCGTCGCATCCTTAATGCGGCCATTTACCCAGGGCATGATGAGACCGGCAACACCCCAAGCGGTGAACACGAAGCCGTAGTTTACGCCGAAGTTCTTGAGCCCGAAATAGTCTTTCGTTGCGGAAGGAAAAAGTGAGAGGTTCGAGCCGTAGTTGGCCCCGATGAGCAGGACAATCAGCAGCACGATAGGCCAGCTTGCGCCCCCTTTAAGCAGAAAAAGTACGAAGAGCACAATGGCCTGGACGATAAGGAACCCGAAGAGGGTCCATTGGCGGCCAATCTTGTCGGATATAAGGCCGGCGACGATACGGCCAGCAGCATTTCCCACCGCAAGAATGGCCACGGCGAGGAAGGCAAGCTCTCCAAGGGATTTTTTCCCAAGATCCTGGGCAACGCTGATGAAGGTAAGGCCAGCGGAGGCGCCCGCAAAATAGATGAGCCAGAGAATATAGAACTGGCCCGTGGAAAGCATATCTTTCCAGCCCCGGTCAATGGCTGCTGCCGCTGCCGCAGCGCTTCCCTTCGCAGGGCTGCCGGGCGGGACATACCCCTTCGGCGGATCTCTCAGCAGCTGTGACAGGATCACAACAATGATGAGGAATGCAATACCAAAGACCAGCAGGGTGCTGGAAACACCCTTTTCCACAATCTGTTTAACGATACCGGTCACCGGGTCCGTTTTCGTCATGGTTGTTCCGAAGGCGCTCAGAAGCGTTGTGGCGAGCGGTGCTATGTAAACCGACGCAAGGCCAAACCCCGCCACCACAAGGCCCGCAATCATACCAGTCTTCTGGGGAGGGAACCATTTGACTGCGGGGGGCGTTGCCGACGCGTACCCGAAACCGATTCCCGTACCGCCGAGGATGCCGAAGCCTATAACAAATCCCGCAAGGGAAGAACCCGCGAGAGCCGCAATAATAAAACCGATGCCCACAAAGACGCCGCCCAGCGTCGCAACCCAGCGAGGACCTATTTTGTCCTGCAACCTGCCGGCGGGTACCATGGCCAGCGCGAAGACCAGACAGGCAATCGAGTAAGGAAGTGCCTTGTCAGCATTAGTCCAACCCCAGGAGTCAGGGATGCCCCCTTTGATGACGCTCCACGCATAAAGAATGCCGAGGGCGAGGTTGATGCCCATACCGGAAAAGGTAACGGTCCAGCCCTTTGAGGTATCTTTCTCACTCATAGTCTCTTCTCCTGTCGAAGGTTTACTTGTGCCATAATTCACGAAAGTAGCATACACGGTTTGACGTGTCAACAATTTCGAAAGACCTGTTCACTTTTTTAACAGATCGCAGGCGTGCACCAAAATCTGCCTTTAAACAGATGGCGCAGGCAATTAAAATACATGGAACAGTCCGAAATATGGAACCTGTTTTCCCACTATGTAATTAGATTGCTTCGTTTCAGACCATCGACTATAATGGCTTTATAAGCAGACGTTTGTGTACTAAATACGGCCCGGGCAGGACGAGTTTTCGGCAGTGGTGCAGTTGTGTCGCCAAACTCGATCCTTTGAAACCAAAGGGGGCTGTGGTATCCTTTCCGGGAGATTTTACCACCCATAGGAGACGGCGAGCATGGGAGATTTGCGCGAGCACTTGCTGAGCAAGGCACAGGGCGACTTACTGCCGTGGGCCGAGCAACGGGCCGCTGCGGAAACGCACGGTATGTCAGTAGGCGAGATTGAGGAGGTTGCCCTGGAGGCCGGTCTGTTGCCTGCGCGCTACCAGCGCAATCGGAAGACATTATCCACGGCGGATCAGCTCAAGCTCTTTCGAAGCACGGTTACGATAATAGGCTGTGGAGGGCTGGGCGGATACGTCGTAGAGGAATTGGCCCGCCTTGGAGTGGGCCGGCTGAAGGCCATCGACCCCGACATTTTTGAAGAGCACAACCTGAACCGGCAGCTCATGTCAACCATAGCGGCTCTTGGAAGGCCCAAGGTAGAGGCTACTTCCGCCAGGGTGGCCCAGATCAATCCGGCGGTGCAGATCCTTCCCTTCCAAGACCGTTTCTGCAAGGAGAATGGCAAGTCATTGCTTAGCGGTGCGGACGTGGCGGTCGACGCCCTCGACAACGTAACAACGCGTCTTGAACTGGCAGGCGTATGCGCCGACCTTTGTATTCCGCTGGTACACGGCTCCATCGCAGGTTGGTATGGTCAGGTAGCCAGTCAGTTTCCAGGCGAGACCACTCTCCAGACGATTTACGGACGTTGTGCTGACGGAGTGGGCGTGGAGAAACACCTGGGGAATCCATCTTTCACGCCGGCCGTTGTTGCGAGCCTGGAGGTTGCGGAGGTCTGCAAAATACTTCTGGGTCGCGGTACACCCATTACCGGCGCAATGCTCGTGATCAACCTTCTCGATATGGAGTTTAGCAAGTTCAAGATTAAGTGTTGAGAACTGCCTGTTACAGGTTGAAAAAATTCGTTACAGGTTACAGGTTCGAAAAGAACTGTTATGCACTTCTAACCTGTAACTTGAAACTTGAAACTTGAAACAAGTATTTTTCTGGAGGTCAAGCATGTCAAAAGATTATGATAACGATGAAAGACCCAGTTGGCGGGATATAGACAAGAAGAGAGATCGCAGCTCACATGTGAGCCAGGACAAGAAAGAGAAGCCGGGCGGTGGGCGACCAGGTGCGGATAGATACGAGCAGGGTCGGTATAAGGAAGCCCTTGAGAAGCTCTTCCAGGGAAAGAAGGGGACCATTGAGTACCAGAAGCTCTATAACAAGATACACAAGTCATACGGTTCATCCACGTTTCTCAAGCACGTACAGAATTTTACACAGGCATACGGCCTGCCGGAGGATGTTTCAACTCTCCTGCTCATCCTGGACACAAAAGACCCCGCCACCATGCTCACGGCTATCGACAAATTGAAAGTTCTTTTCGCCGCTGCTACCCCCAGGGAGAAGGAAGACATCCGACGCAAGCTCTCCATCATCGGCATGACGGACCGGTCTGGTGATGTAAAGGAGCGGGCACGAGAGGTGGCAGAGGAACTCAAGTTAGCCTAAAATAGTTCTTTGTCCGTCGTTCTTCGTTCTTCGTTATTGCCGAACCAAGAACCAGGAACGAAGCACGAAGCACGGCCTTAGGGCTCGTCCCTGATATAACCTTTGTACGTCCTGCTCGGTGGCCGTTTCTCTGCCTCGTCCTTCATACGTATGATCTGAGAGCCTGTCTTTCTGAAAGAAATAGCAACCTCGGCCGATTCGAGGGCCCTGACCGAGTTTACAGCCTTAACTTTCACCGTGTGGACTCCATCCGCAATCTCTCCAAGGTCATACCAGAGGCGTGAACTCCCATCGGGATATCGCTCGGGTAGTACATCGCGAGCCGTGCCATCAAAGACGACCACGAACTTCGTCGGCTGCAGTTCCGTCACAGGGTAGGGGTCGCACACAAGCACGGAGCCGGCAACGAGCCATGCGGGTCCAAGAAACAAAATAATCGCACTGAGAACAGAAGTCTTCAGATATCTCATGAGGTCGTGCCCGGCTCAATCATAACATAACTCGCCCGAATCCGATGAGCCAGTGCGTCGATGCACAACCCAAAGCAAGGGCGCCTATATTCTCCGAGAATGGGCGCCCTTGTAACCTGTAACCTGTAACCTGTAACCTGTAACCTGTAACCTGTAACCTGTAACGATCTTTTATTGTTTCTTAAACTCCCTCTCCATGGCCTCTTTTGCGGGCTTTACGTAAATGTCCCTCAGCTTCGGCTTCTCTATCTTGCCTGCGGGATTACGCGGGATATCCGCGTAGACCATCTTTTCCGGCCACTTAAACTTAGCAAGCCCTTTTTCCTTTACGAAGTCGAGCACTTCCTGATCTGTCAGGGTCTGACCCGGTTTCGTCTGAATAATCGCCATCACTATCTCAATAAGCCTCGGGTGCGGATAGCCAAGCACGGCAATGTCCTGGACCTTCGGGTGCTTTCTCAGACAGTCCTCGATTTCGGCCGGGAATATATTCTCGCCACCCCTGATAATGAGGTCCTTTGCCCTGTCAGCGAAGAAGATGTACCCTTCTTCGTCAATGTAAGCCAGATCACCGGTGTGCAGCCAGCCATCGGTAATAAATTTTGCGGTCATCTCAGGATTATACGCATACTCCTTCATGAGCCGCGGGCCTTTCATCAGCAGCTCACCGACCTCACGGGCTTTACATTCGTCCCCGTTCCCATCCACGACTTTCGCTTCCATGAAGACGGTTGCTTTCCCGATGGAGCCCGGTTTCCTCATGATGTCTTCATCGTAACAGTTTGTCAATCCGCCCCCGCCGCCTTCGGTGATGCCGTAAATGTTGGCAATGGGAAGGCCCGGGAAAATCTTTTTCGAATCCTCAAGCAGCACGTAAGGAACAGGCTGAGCGCCAATCTCGATATGTTTCAATGCGGAGAGATCGTAGTCCTTGAGATTGACCGCGCCCGATTTTATCGCGTTGAGCACGTCCGACCAGGTGGGAACCGTATTCCAGCCGCCCGTGCACTTCTCATCGGCAAGGCTCCTCAAGTAGAATTCCGGCTGTATCTCCATGGCCATCAGGATCTTTCCCGCGGCGATGTAGCAGGGAAAAGAGAGAAAGAGCGTGCCGCTGTGATAGAACGGATGGGGGGACAGATAGACGCTGTTATAGCCCTCATTGTAAGTCAGGGCGTTGCCGATACCTATGTAGAACAGGGTTTCATGGGTGTGGCAAACGGGCTTTGGCGCCCCCGTCGTTCCCGACGTGAACATCAGTTCAGCCATGTCGTCATCTTTCGTATCGACCAGCACGTTGGCCGCGTCCCCTTTTTCCATGATCTGTTTGTATGACTTCATACTCGCCGGCACATTGTCGCCAACGCATATGTACTGCTTCACATAGTTCATCTCCTTCATGATCGGCTCGACTCGCGGGACAAACCCATCACCGAGGATGAAAACCTTGCTCTTGGTTACGTCACAGGCGTACTTGATGTCGCCACTGGCAAAGCGGAAATTGAGCGGGCTGATCACCGCGCCCGCCTTCAAAACCGCCATGTACGTGATGTACCATTCGATGCTGTTCATCATCAGGTGCTGAACAACATCCCCCTTCTTGATCCCGCACTCTTTGATGAGGAAGTTTGCAACTTTATTTGTCTGATCGTCGAGTTCTTTCCACGTGAGAGCCCTGCGGATCTTCTTTGAAGGATAGCTCTCGATGAGAAATTCTCGATTGGGAAACTTACTTGCGTTAAGCCGGCAGAACCGTCCGAAATTCATAAGGCCCCCTCCCTGTAACTGTTTATTTTTTTTAATATATTGACTGCAAAATTTAACCCATGATAGATTGAAACAGTACCTTTGTCAACGTAAAAAAATTTCACAAGATGGAGAGGTGGACGGATGCCCGATGTATACATTCACATAGGTGAAATCCTCGCACGGAATGGCCGCATGTATCCGAACGACGTGGCGCTCGTCGAGCGCATCCCCGCCGAAAAGAAAAGGTTTGAAATTACATGGAAGGAGTTCGACGAGCAGGCAAACCGCTTCGCCAATCTGCTCATGAAGAAGGGTATCAGGAAAGGCGACAGAGTCGTTCACTGGATGAATAATTCAATCACCTGGCTGATCGCCTATTTCGGCATCGTGCGGACGGGCGCGTGGGTCGTCCCCCTCAACTTTCGTTTCAGCGGCGCTGATTTGAAGTATTGCTGCGACGTGGCAGAGCCGAAACTTATGGTCTTCGACCAGGATTTCACGGGCAAGATCGACGAAGTCCGCAAAGAGCTTTCGGCCAGGGATTACATCTGTTTCGGCGACAAGATACCGCCATTCGCCGAATCCTTCACTAAACTGATTGACGCTGCGCCTGCGACACCGGTCAATGTCGAGATCGCCTTTGACGATCCGTGCGGCCTCTATTTTACATCCGGGACCACGGGACAACCGAAACCGATTCTCCTCACCCACAAGAACATGGTCTCGGCCTGTATTACGGAGAACGCTCACCACTACCAGACGCGCAAGGACAATTTCATCCTGATTCCACCACTCTACCACACCGGCGCGAAGATGCACTGGTTCGGGAGCTTTATCGTCGGCAGCAAGGCTGTGATCCTGAAAGGCGTCTCTCCCGAATGGATACTCGATGCGGTCAGCGAAGAGGACGGCACGATCGTCTGGCTTTTGGTTCCCTGGGCGCAGGATATCCTTCTGAAGCTGGACAGCGGCGAGCTGAAGAAGCAGAATTATAAGCTTGACCAGTGGCGCCTGATGCATATAGGCGCTCAGCCGGTTCCGCCAAGTTTGATCATGCACTGGAAAAAGTATTTCCCTGCTATGCAATACGATACGGACTACGGCCTGAGTGAATCGACCGGACCGGGATGTGTGCACCTCGGGATCGAAAACACGCATAAGGTGGGAGCGATCGGCGTGCCTGGATTCAACTGGGAAACTCGCGTCGTTGACGAAGACGGACGCGACGTCCCGAAGGGCGAGCCGGGAGAATTGATCGTCCGGGGCGATGGCGTTATGAGGGAATATTACAGAAATTCGGAGGCCACGGCAAAAGCATTGAAAGACGGCTGGCTCTATACGGGAGACATGGTCCGGATGGATGCGGACGGTTTCATCTGGATCGTCGACCGCAAGAAGGATGTGATCATAACGGGTGGTGAGAATGTCTTCCCCGTCGAAATCGAGGACTTCTTCCACGGCCATCCGGCGGTGAAAGACATAGCCGCGATAGGCCTGCCCGACGAGCGTCTGGGCGAGATCGTCGTGGTCATCATTGAGGTTATTCCTGGAAAAACCCTGACCGAAGAGGAAGTGATCAAGTTCTCCGAAACGTTGCCAAAATACAAAAGGCCGAGGAAGATCATCTTCGCCGAAGTTCCCCGTAATCCGACGGGCAAGATCGAAAAGCCGAAGCTGAGAAAGATATACGGGGGCTCAGAAGAAGCCTTCAAAATGAAATAGACAGTGACGAGGACTGGTGACGAGTGATAGCGAAGCGTCCTGCAAGGACTGGTAAACGGAGACAGGTGCGAAAAAAGACGTATCCTTCACCGTTGGAAGAAACGATCAGATACACCTTCAAGAACAGGACGCTTCTTGACCATGCGATCACACACACCTCTTCCCTGAAAGAAGAGGAAGACAGGGCGAAGTCGGATAACGAGAAGCTGGAATATCTTGGAGATGCGATACTCAACTGCGTGATCAGTATTCTTTTATACCGGAAGTACAGAGACAGGAACGAGGGGTTCCTCAGCAACGCGCGCTCCGTTCTCGTCAAAAGGGATACTCTGACCGAGGTCGCACGCGACCTGCAGCTCGAAAACCACATGGCCTTCGGCAACGGAAAATCCCGCGTCCCGAAAGACTCGAAGGTCCTCTCCAACATGGTTGAGGCGCTCATCGGTGCCGTATACATGGATGGCGGTTTTCGCGTTGCTACCCGTATAGTCAGACAGCTCTTCAAGTCTTACTTTGATGAAGAAAAACTGCAGACAAAGAATCCTAAGAACGAGCTGCAGGAATATGCCCAAAAGCGCTGGAACATCCTCCCCAGATACCGCCTCACACGCAAGACAAAAGATGGGTTCACCATCTATGTTTATGTGGGTAAGACCCTCAAGGCAAAGGGCACGGGCAAGAGCAAGAGGGAAGCTGAAAAACAGGCAGCCGACGCCCTGCTGAAAGAGATAAAGCGGCGACCGTGATCGTCCCCGTCTTTCTGCCGCACCTGGGATGCCGGCAGAAATGCATCTACTGCAACCAGCATCACATCACCGGGAAAAGCAGCCAGGAGGATATAAGGGAGACCATCCGGAAAGCCCTTGATCCCGTCGGCGTGCGGTGCGAGGTAGCCATCTACGGGGGAAACCCTTTCGGGCTCGGGGCCGACGGTTTAGCCCGTCTTTTCTCGTTATTCGCGAACTATAGAGAAAAAATAACCTCCATGCGCATATCGACCGAACCGATCGTGCCGGACGCTCAAACAACCGATCTTTTGAAAGACCACAATGTGCGGACCGTCGAGCTCGGCATACCCGTCTTCTCCGACGAGAAACTCCGTGCGCTGGGGAGGCATCACACGGTCAGAGATCTGTATGATACCCACGAGGCCCTCATCCAAGCGGGCCTTACCGTCGGCCTCCAGGTCATGGTTGGACTGCCGGGAGAAACAACGCAGGATATACGCTCGACCGTTCAACACGTGCTTCGATTGAAGCCTGCCTTCATACGCGTTTATCCCCTCATAGTCCTGCGAGATACACCCCTGCACACGGCCTTCCAGGAGAAAAGCTTCAGCCCCTTAAGCCTCGCGGAGGCCGTACTCAGGGCCTTATTCATCTATCTGCACGCCGAGACTCAAGGTATAAAGGTGATCAAGATGGGCCTCACCGAGAATGAATTCCTGAAAGGTGAGATCGTGGCCGGGCCTCATCATCCCGCCTTCGGCTATCTTGTCCGGTCGGAGGCCTTCTATCTTGCCGTAACGAAGGTCTGCGAGGAGCACGGGCTGTCAGGGCAGATCAGTCTTCTGGTCAGCAGAAAAGATGTACCTCACCTGACAGGGCACCGCCGCTCAAATCTCAAGAGGCTGAAGGAACAAGGCCTTGATGTAGATTGGAGAGAGTCCGATCTCCCCCCCGGCGAGTTTTTGATTTGCGCTCCAGAGAAAATAGCTGATGCCAATTTCCATTCGCGTGAAGACCGAGGCGGCAGCGAGGAGCCGAGGAAGGCGTACCTTGGGGTACGTCGACGAAAGCGACGCAGCGACAACGAAGGTATACGCGCGAAGGGGAATTGGCATCTGGATGCTATTGCCATGCTTCCCTTTTGAGACCTCCTACCCCTTCGTAGACGATCTCCCTGGCCAGCGATTCCGAAGCTATCTCTTTGAGCAGGCGCTTTCTTTCAGATAAGAGCGGCCGTGTTATTTTCGCGAAAAGCCGGAGACGGTCGCGTATTGGAATCCTTTTAGGTATGGTTGTATTCAGCTGAATCAACATTCTCTTGAGAACCGCATCATCGAAGCCCGAAAAATCCAGGTCTTCCACATCAAGAAAGAGAAACGCACCCTTCCGTAGAACGAATACGTTGCATGCCTTCAGGTCGGCATGGATAATCTTTTTGGTCAACGTGAAAGCAAGAAACGAGGAAAAGGCGTCGATGAAGCCGTGCCAGGCAGCCCCGCTCATCCCGTCATAGCTTCTGTCGAGAAACCGGTCGAGTTCCTCGCCCTTTCCCGTCAGATCCTCCATGGCAACGTAACCGGGTGCGGATACCGAGGCCTGTTGGAGACAATAAGGCTGCGGCGTTATGAAAAGGCGCATATACTCCAGGATCACGTGGTGCTTCCAGGCCCGGTGCAGCCTCCGTTTATGGGCATATATCTTGCGCACATGGTCAGTGTGTCGCTCGACTGTCACTTTCCGATCTTTCTTGATGGTAGCGAGGTATTCACCCTGCGTCTTCTCTTCCATACCCCTGACGGTCACCCGGCCACGAGAGGCGACAAGCACGGACGTCGTCCTGAATGCCCGGGCCGCCTTTTTCGTGATCCAACGCCGTCTGAGACGCTCCAGCTCTTGCTCTACCCTGCCCCGCAACGCATCGCCGCTGTAATGGCTGAAGAACCATGCCTTCTCCCGCTCATCCATGCTATCGTACAGCATAGCGAGGGCATGGGAGACATTTGAGACGTCGTCAGCAAGCGTAAAATCCTTCTTGAGGCTGCCCTTATGGAGATCCACAAGATAGAGCTTGCCTGACGCTCCAATAATGTTCCCAAGGTGCAGGTCGTTGTGGCGGAGCCCTTTGGCCTTCAGCTGTTCAAGGACGATAACAAGTGCGGAGGTAAGCTGCTGCCGCTTGCTCCTGTCATCGATCCAGGCCATGAGAGGTTCGCCTTTGATCCACTCCTGGATCACATACGATCCGTGAGGCGCAACGCCATAGCCGAGGGCTTTAGGGGTGAGTATGGAGAGCGAGCGAAGTTTCTCGCTCAGCTCGTATTCCTTTTTTCCTCTCGGAAGAATGCGGTTCCTGATGAGACCAGACAGACCTCTCTCCTGGAAGAACTTTATGAAGACCTTCCCTTTGCCATGTTCCCAGATGAAGTGAGCCCGCTTTTCCTTCGGCTCGTGGCCGAGCTCCTCCACAACACGCTCGAGCGATTGGTCCTCAAGGAACCAGGTTGTGCCGCCTGTCTTGAAGGTATGCATGGGTCTTCCTCGGGTACTATAGCAAACGGGCTGGAGAGAGTCAACGGACGCACGGGCTATGGAGTCGCTGCCTGCTTTGTGGTAACATTCCAAAGGAGCTTGTGCTAATCCCTGTCCCATCACTCGCATGAAAGTACTTTTCCTCATTCAAGGCTTTGAAGTAGCTGCAAGCCGGTATCGCGTGCTCCAGTATCTGCCCTATCTTCAATCCAAAGGGATAGAGCCCACGGTCAGCCTTTATCCGCGGGGCGTCGGCCAGCTCCTGCGATTTTTCCGCGAGCTTCCCGGCTACGATGTTCTGTTTCTCCAGCGAAAGCGTTTTCAGCAGCCTCTCTTGGGGCTGCTGCGCCGCAGAGCCCGTCGCATTGTTTTCGACTTCGACGACGCCATCATGTACCACAACTCCAAAGCAGCCTCCTCTCACTCACGCACGAGGCGGAAGCGATTCGCTCAGATGATTAAAGCGTCCGACTATGTTATCGCAGGCAACTCGTTCCTGCAGAAGCAGGCGGCCCCGTTCACAAATCATGTGG
>JADGQN010000279.1 GCA_017881765.1 Syntrophobacterales bacterium
AAAGTGAGTTTTTTAGGGTGCAGCGCAGCTTTCATTGATGCCTTGAGGGCTCAGGGGGTGAGGCCAAAAGAGTTGTACGACTTGTCATCGTTGCAAGGGATATTTCAAACAGGGTCAGCCCTCTCTGTCGAAGGGTTTGAATACATCTATCAGGCAATTAAAGATGATGTCTATCTTGATTCGGGCCTGGGCGGCACCGATATTCAAACCGGGCTTGTTGAGGGAACCCCGATACAACGTGTGTATGCCGGTGAGATGATGGGACCTGCATTGGGCATGAAAGTAAACGTGTATGACGAGAATGGCAAACCTGTCGTTGACAAACAAGGAGAGCTCGTCTGCGAAAAACCCTTTCCCTCGGTCCCGCTTTATTTTTGGAATGATCCGCATGGGGAGCGCTTTAGAGAAGCCTATTTCAATGTCTATCCAAACATATGGCGCCATGGCGATTATGCTATGATCCATAGTGGCACCGGTGGAATAACTGCATTTGGTCGCTCCGATTCAGTTCTGAAGCCATCCGGTGTTCGCATAGGTGCCCTCGAAGTATACAACGTGGTGGACAAACTGGATGAGATCGCAGACAGTCTTGTAGTGGGACAGAACTGGCAGGGGGATCAGCGTATTATCCTGTTTGTTAAGCTGGCGAAAGGACACGAACTAACAAAGGAATTAAAGGGAAAGATAAACAATGCTCTCCGTACGGAGGCGTCACCCCGGCACGTACCTGCGAAGATCATTGCCGTGCCGGACATTCCTTATACCGTGAACATGAAAAAGGTCGAGAGCGCCGTCGGCAATATAGTCAACGGCAGACCTGTTGTGAATCGCGGCGTTTTGAGTAACCCCGAGTTATTAGATTACTACGAACAAATCACGAAAGAAGAGCTCCAATCATAAATGCGGAGTCGCCCTTATCAAACCGGACATCCCCTCTGCCTGGCTGGCAACCTCATGTGCTCTCTCAGAGAGTTCATGTTCAGCCCTTGGTGCGGGTGGTACTGCATAGGGACCGGTCGATTCGTAGCCGACCATGACCTCAGTGCAACAAAACTTGTTCTTGCTTGCCACGATCATATGCAAGAACTTCTCGAATTCCTTCCTCATGTTCTCGAACCTGAAGGGCTTTATGTCTTGCCATCGACGTGTGCGGTAACCCGTGTTAGTTGTCATACCGATATCTACGGTCGCGATCAGCGTGCCTTCCTTCACCGTTTTACTCTCTTCCCCGACCCCTCACTTGCTTGAATAAGAGCTGCGGTAGGGAAGATATTTCTATTTCTTTAGCTAGCTCAACCATCAACTGGAATATAGCTGCCTGCTATACTCGCTTTTCTCTTTTTTCAAGGATTGCAATAGTACGTGTGGTAATTGGGAAATAGCAAACGGTGGGAAGCGTTGCACATAGGACGATCTCTCTTCTCGTGTCTTGCACGATGGAGCATTGACTTGTATATTCTTGGTGAGTTAGGCTACGTGATGCCCCTCCATATCAACCCGCAACACATCATTTCCTTCTATTTTGTGGGTTTGGAAAAAAGCTTCAGCGCGGCATCTGGAAGACTCTGTGTCACCGAGCCCGCCATACACCAACAGATAAAGGCGCTAGAACTGCAGTTTGGCGTAAAGCTGGTTTATGTGAAGAAGAAACGCGCGTGTTTGACTAAGACAGGCGAGAAATTGTTCACGTACGCCGAGGAATTTTTTAACAAGGCTGCGATGATAGAGAATTTTCTCAAGAGTTATGCGCTGACCAATCTGCACCTAGCTATTGCGTCTTCGTTATTGATGCACCTAATGCCCGTAATCGACAAATTCAAGGAATCGCAGCCCGATGTGCAGGTCACCATACAGGAAGGACCTTCGATGATTCTGGGCGAGGAGCTGATTGATTTGAAGCACGATATATGCCTTATTGGTAGCTTCAACAGGTTCGAGAGGCTGAGGATTCTCCGAATTCCCGAAGTAGAGGAGATGGTCTTCGTGGTCAGCCCACAACATCCCTTAGCAAAAGTCACCACTCTAACATGGGAGGATGTGGCGCGCTGGCCGCTTGTCATACAGCGGGAAGGTTCCATGGCAAGGGCAATTTTAGATCAAAATTTCACGGCAAGGGGCTTGAGGCCATCTATTGGAACGGAGGTGGGTAACCCAGAGCTCATCAAGGGATTGGTGAGAGAGAACAGGGGTATTGCCCTGATGTTCTTGCCGAGCGTTCGGGACGATTTGGCTTCTGGCCGTCTCACGATGATCCCTCTGGCGGACGGTCCCATCAAGCTTGACATCGACGTGCTCATGAACAGAGAACTTACTATGTCTCCCATCGCTGAGGTATTCCTGAAAGTGATGAAGGAATATTTTCATTACAATCCATAGCGGATCGGCCCACACAATTCTGCTATCAGTTGCCTGATTCTCCTCCTATGTGCCAGACCCCATAATGTTTCAAGCCGATGGCCTTCCTTTCCTAAAGGGCGCCAATCGTATAGAATTATCGTACGTGTGGAAATAAGTGTGGGGCCCCGGGTGCTACTTAGTAGTCACCCGGAGATCACTGCTGTCCAAAATATACCAAACGCCCGATCCCTTCCCCGATGCAGCAAGGCTTTGGGACAGGTAAATCACGTATCTCAAAACGAGGCCGGTAGTGCTGCCGTTTCCATCCATGAGTGGCTGCTGTCCAAATCATGCAAACTCCAGTGCGAGCCGTTCTCCCCGCGGTATGAGTGGCGGTACCTCACAGGGGCGGTCGATCCACTCCCAGAGATCACGATAGGTGAAGAGGTTGTAGCGGAGCATGGCGATGAGGTTCGAGAGTGACCGCCAAACCGGGAGCGGAACACGAGGTACTTGAGCAGGAGCAGGGCGATCAGCGCCGTCCATATCTGGATCATGACGGCATTGGCGGAGGTGGCGACAAAGGTCTTTTCTTCAGATTCTGTTTCATGGTCTTGAAAAAGACCTCAATCTGCCAGCGGTCCTTGTAAATCGAGCAAATGGTGCTGGCAGCGAAGCCCAAGTGATTGGTGATAAGGACGATACGCTCTTCCTTCGTCTCGTCCCATACCTCGATACGCCGGAGAGGATACGGATAGTGCTTTTTGAAATAGTAGACGTTGAGGCCAATCAGCTCGTCCTTCAGGATGCCGCGGTGCTCCGGAACCGGTCTTTCTCTTCGCTTGGTGCCAAGCCATGAGCGCTGGTGCGGTTTCGCCATCCTGTCCGCCTTCTGCCAGGAAGGCCTGTTGGACCCGTGCGAGATAAGGATGGTCGGGGTAGCAGATCACGCATACGTGTGCAACCAGACCCGCAGCAACGAACCCGAAGAACATGCCAACCAGAAGTATTCTTGTTGTTCTCTTCATGCCCCCCTCCTTGAGCGCCTAGCTAGTCGACCAGCATCTCAGTCACCATCTCAACGGTGAACTTCTGGCCGGATGGTTCGAGCGTGATTGGGGTCTTGGCATTGACCGCCATACCGAACAAGCCTACTAATTGCTTTCCTGGTCGTGTCGCCCTAAGGGAGAAACACGCAGGTTCCCTGAGCATAGCGATGATCTGTTCCGGGTGAATCTTTTCTTCTTCATTCTTTCTCCCAATCCTGCTTAGTCCACCACGTGTTTAACCTCTGATACCCTCTACAAGCCTTTCATCCTGTTATTACAGGTGCGATGAGGTTTTACTGTTTTTTGATTGTAGATCGAGGGATAGCTTCAGACCTTGGCGACGTTTTCCAGGAAAGCATCCATCACTGCATCGGCGAATTCTTCATCCAATATATGGGCATCGACTCTTACAACCTTTAATTTGTCTGAAAAAGCCGAAATTGCGTCTATGAAGCCCCCATTTGCATCCGGGTCATACAGGGGACCGCCCACCCGATCAAACACCGAGAACCCCCGCATGGGTATTACCACCGTAACCGGCCCCTCGCTCTTGCTCAGTTTTGTACCTATTTCTCTTCCCACTTGGTGGAGTTCTGCATAGCTTGACCGGTAAGACATTACTGATTCGTTGTGAAGATGAGTCTTCCGGCCCGTATATTTTCCCGGGGGCGCAGCAATGAGGTCACAGGTCCCGGGAACGAAAACCTGAGGCAGTCCGAGCTTGCCGGCATTCTCATAACGATCGTCGGGGGGAAATGAAGAGCCACCTCCAATGCGGTCAAGCCAATCGCTGGAAAGCTCGATAACGCCGCCGTCAATGTAGCCGTCCGCAATTACCTGCTCCAGGCTGGCAGGACCGAACCCGAAGCAATGAAAGGTCATGGGCAAGAAGCCGGCGTCAGCAAGCCGCTGTCGTATCATGCGGTTCGCATCCTCAGTGGAGCCCTTGGCGCAAAGGGCCACTGTCTTTTTTGCGTTCTTCTCCTCTTTTACCTCCGCACGTGCCATTCCCACGATACCTCCGCAGGCCCTGGTAAAGATCATCCTTGTGAAGCAGTTTAGCCCGACCACATCGGCCACCGAGTGAAACATACAAATATCCTTGGTTCCTACCAGGGGACTCATAGCCGGGTTCCCTGCCTGGGAGGATACCATGAACTTCGGTACGCCTAAGGGAAGGGCCCGCATCACGCCTGTTCCCAAAACCGTACCCATGCCTCCCCCGATGCCGAATACGCCGTCGATCTTGCCCTCCTCATACAGGCGCAGTGCGATGATCCCCGCGCCCTGGGCCTGTACACCAATGGCGTCACCCTCAGCCGGAATTTTTCTTACCTGTTCAATCGTTGTGCCGGCTGCGGCAGCAACCTCCTCACGCGTGATATCAGGCTTTATTGTCGGCCTTCCTAATATACCACCATCTATTACCAGCGCCTTTGCCCCCAGAGCCTCTATCTGCTCCTTGCAGAATGCGACCTCCGTACCTTTCGTATCCAGCGCTGCCACCACAAGGATTGTCTTCACAAGTATCACTCCTTTTGGTTTTATTGTCTTCTGACGGTTGCGTGCTCGTATCGGTAAAGGTGTTATACCATTCTTAGTTGAAATTGAAGTGTGGCTCCCACCGTGGGATAATCCACGGGACGATATCTCATAAGAGAAAGGGAGCCACGATGAAAGTAAACACGAGAAAGCGGAAAAAGGCAAGGAAGGGATTGCGCGAGATATACGCCAGCGAGGAGTTGGCAGCCAGAATGTTTCATATCCTCACGACGGGTAAGAAGGGACTGGACAGTTTTCTTTTGGAGTTGGGAACGATGATGGCTGAGGCGCTCATGGATATGGAACGGGAGGAGCGCTCGGGACCGGAGTATGTTCCTCGCCATGCCGGCGTTTACAAGTGGGCCTATCAGCCGGGCTCGATCTATTGCGGCGATCAGAAGATCCCGGTACGTCATCCCCGGCTCCGGGGACCGGAAGGGGAGATCCCGCTTGCGACCTACGAGACGTTAAAGAAGCCAGGCGCTTTCTCCGAAGAGCTCCTGGACAAGGTATTGCGGGGCATCTCCGAACGACGCTACGGAGAGACCGTGGTGAACACGGCCCGCGCCTTCGGTGTCTCCCCCTCCTCCGTATCCCGCCGTATTATCGAGGTCACCACCCAGAAGCTCAAGGGTTTCAAGGAACGGGACCTTTCCGATCTTGCCATCGTGGCCCTTTTCATCGATACCATCCACCGGGCCGGTGAAGCCTTCCTGGTTGCCCTCGGTCTCGACGAGTCGGGTCATAAACATGCCTTGGGGTTCTGGCAGGGAGCCACAGAAAATCATGAGATCTGCGAGGAACTGCTCATCGACCTGGAGAGGAGGGGTCTTCTCCTTTCCAGGAAAATCCTCTTTGTGACCGACGGAGGAAAGGGCATCATCAAGACCTTGAAGGACCGGTATGGTTCCAAGCTCATCCACCAGCGCTGTAGCATCCACAAGGACCGGAACATCCAGCGGCACTTGGCCAAGAAGTACCGGAGGGAGGCACACCGGCGATTTACCGTCGCTCTGGAACAGAACGCGTATAACGATGCCAGGAAGATGCTCCTGGACCTGGAGAAATGGCTCCGGAACATCAACGAGTCGGCTGCGGATTCCCTGAAGGAGGCCCTGGAGGAGATCCTGACTCTCCACCGCCTCAAGGTGCCGGCCCTGCTCAGAAAGACTCTTACCTCTACCAATCCTATTGAGAACATGTTCTCGAGAGTTCGGGATTGTGAAGGGAACCTCAAACGGTACAGGGGAAGTGCTATGTCCCAGCGGTGGCTTGCCTCGATCCTGCTTCACTGCGAACAGGGGTTCCACAGGATCAAAGGATACGCAGCCCTTGCGGGATTGATAGCGTCCATCGATAAGGAACAGGAGGATCAGGTGTCCGCGGCCGCATGAAGGTTAAAGACAGAAAACATATGAGAGCCACATGGAAGTTTCAACTAAAAACTTGACAACGCCGCTTGCGGTATAACCCCTCCTTCCAACCAAACGTTTCACATAG